>JASLCO010000364.1 GCA_030146505.1 Moraxellaceae bacterium | reverse complement strand
CTCGAAGTGGCTGTAGTTCTTCAGCAACAGCCACAGTCGTTCCGGCATGGACTTGTCAAAGCCGTATTGCTTTTTCAGCTCTTCGATCATTTCCGGATCAAGGCCCTGTGCGCCACGCGATTTCATGTTGCCGGAACCGGAGCCGACTTCGCTGCCGCCACCGCCCATGCGTCCGCCGGCCGAGTTGTCCAGTCCCTGCAGGCGGGCGATGGCCTGGTCCACCGGGCCGCCGGGAGCGGCCTGGATGATGACGAAGTTGATGAGCAGGATGCCGAGCAGGGTGGGGATGATGAGCAGCAGGCGGCGCAGGATGTAGGCAAACATGGAAGCTCAGCGCTGGCTCTGGCGGCGGCGTATCTCGGCCTGCTTCTGCGGATTCACCCACCAGGTATCAAAGCCGATGGCATATCTGGGCGAGATTTTCGGGCGTTCGAAAAAGTCCCAGACCGCCACGCGGTCGGCACCCAGATAATACTGCGGGATGACGTAATGGCCGGAGAGCAGCACCCGGTCCAGCGCGCGCGTGCGATAGACCAGTTGCTCGCGGTCGGGGGCGGCGATGATCTGGTCTATGAGGGCATCCACCACCGGATTCTTGATGCCCATGAGATTGTTGCTGCCGGGCTGGTCGGCATAGGCCGAGCTCCAGTAGTTGCGTTGTTCGTTGCCGGGGGAGAGCGACTGCGGCACGCGCATGGTGGTCATGTCGAAATCGAATTTGCGTTCTCGCTCGATGTATTGCGGCACATCCACCACGCGGATTTTCATGTCTATGCCGAGACGCGCCAGGTTCTGGCGGAAGGGATTGATCACGCGTTCCAGCTCGGGCTGGGCAATGATGATCTCGAAGGCAAAAGGCTTGCCGCTCTTGTCCACCAGCTTGCCGTTGCGCACCTGCCAGCCGGCGTCGGCCAGCAGCTTCTGGGCCTGGGCCAGGTTGCTGCGGACATTGCCGCTGCCATCGGTTTTCGGCGGAATGGGTGCGGCCACGAAGACATCGGGAGACAGCTGCTTGCGGAAGGGCTCGAGAATGGCGAGTTCCGCTTTGGAAGGGACGCCATGCGCCGCCAGCTCGGAATTGGAGAAGAAGCTGTCTGAGCGCGTGTAGGCGTTGTAGAACATGGTCTTGTTGGCCCACTCGAAATCGTAGGCATAAGCCAGGGCCTGACGCACGCGTATGTCCTGGAAGAAGGGCCGGCGCAGGTTGAAGGCAAAGGCCTGCATGCCCTGCGGATTTTCATTCTTGATGAGCAGTTTTTTCACCAGGCCGTTTTTCACGGCGGGAAAATCGTAATCGACGGCCCAGGTTTTTGCCTTCCATTCCACGCGGTAATCGAACTGGCCGGCCTTGAAGGCCTCCAGCGAGACCGTGAAATCACGGAAATAGACATAGGTCAGGCTGTTGAAGTTGTCGCGGCCACGATTGACCGGCAGATCGGCTCCCCAGTAATCGGGGCGCCGCGTGTAGGTGATGCTGCGGCCATTGTCGATCCGGGAAATGATGTAAGGGCCGCTGCCTACCGGGATGTCGAATCCGGTGCTGTTGAAATTGTGCTTGGCCCAGTAATGCTTGGGCAGGATCTGCAACTGGCCGACGATGAGCTGCAACTCGGGGTTGTCACGGGTTTTGAAGGTGAATTTCACGCGCAGTTTGTCCAGCGCTTCGACCTTGGCGATGTCGGCGTAATAGGCTTTGTATTGCGGGTCGCCTTGCTTGCGCACGATATCGAAGCTGAAGACCACGTCTTCGGCGCTTACCGGTTTGCCGTCGGAAAACGTGGCCTTGGGATTGAGCTGGTAGATGATCCAGGATTTGTCGGCCGGATCACGCTCGATTTTTTCGGCGAGCAGGCCGTATTGCGTGAAAGGTTCGTCATCCGACTTGATGGTGAGCGTGTCGTAGATATTGCTGATGCCGGCAGCGGGCGTGCCCTTGTTGATGAAAGGATTCAGGCTGTCGAAGGTGCCCATGGCTTCAAGGCGCACGTCACCGCCCTTGGGTGCGGCCGGATTGACGTAGTCGAAAGCCTTGAAATCCGCCGGGTATTTCGGCTCGCCGTGCAAGGCGATGGCGTGGCTGCTGACGATGGCTGCCTGGCTGGCCAGGCTGGCAAATCCCATGACGAGGGCGGCTGTGGCGGTGGCAAGGGGACGCAGCAGCGATGACATGGCGGGTCCTTTTTATCGGGGGCTGTAATTTCCGTGAAACGCTTTTTACCACATAAAAAAACCGGCGTCAGATGACGCCGGTTTCGATTTGCAAAGCGCCTTTTGCACTAGGCGCCGTCCTGTCTTGTCAGAGGCTGTGGCGTGAACTGCCAGCCACGAAAAGCACCAGGCCCTGGCCGGGCTGGATATGGTGCGAGCTGTTGTTCCAGCTCTTGATCTGCTTGACCGATACGTTGTAGCGGCGGCCGATGGAAGAGAGAGTGTCGCCCTGTTTCACCTTGTAGCTGATTTTCTGCACTGCCTTGCCCTTGCTGCTGCTTTTGGCCACGCGCTGCTTGCTGCTCACGCGGGTCTGCAGGCTGAGGTGCTGGCCGGCGCGCAGGCGGGACTTGCTCTGCAATCCGTTCCAGCGGGCGAGGTCTTTGACGCTGACGCCGTGGCGACGGGCCACGGAAGACAGGGTGTCACCACGGCGCACGGTGTAGTTCTTGCGCACCGTCCTGCTGCCTTCGCCGCTGGAGTAGCTGCGGTCCAGGCGCATTTCTTCATTGAGGGCAATGAATTCGGGGCTGACATTGGCCTGGGTGATGGTAAGGCGGCGGCCGACCGGCACGGCATCGCTTTTCAGGTTGTTGAGGCGCCTGATTTCTGCCGGTGAGGTGTCGAACTGCCGGGCGATGCGGTAAAGCGTGTCACCCTTTTTCACGGTGTAGGTTTCGGTGCGGACTTTCTCCGGCACCGGCAGTGCCGTGATCTGCTCTTCGAAATCCTGGGGCAGGGCGGCGGGCACCAGCAGGTGGTGCGGGCCTTCCGGATCGGTGGCCCAGCGGTTGAAGCCGGGGTTGAGCTGGTAGAACTCTTTCAGGGAGACGCCGGCAATGGCAGCGGCGGCCGTCATGTCGATCTGGCCACTGACTTCCATGCTGCGGAAGAAGGGCTGGTCCACCACCGGGCGCAGGCTGATGCCGTAGTCGTCGGGAGACTTGATGAGCTGTACCACGGCGAGGAAGCGCGGTACGTAGGCGCGCGTTTCCGCCGGCAGGCGCAAGGACCAGAAATCCGTGGGCAGGCCTTCGGCCGCATTGCGGTTGATGGCGCGCTGCACGGCGCCGGGGCCGGCATTGTAGGCAGCCAGCACCAGTTCCCAACTGCCGAATTTTTCGTAAAGCATGCTCAGGAAGTCGTAGGCGGCGCGGGTGGATTCGATCACGTCGCGGCGGCCGTCATACCACCAGTTCTGCTTCAGCCCGAAAATCTTGCCGGTGCCCGGGATGAACTGCCACATGCCGGCAGCGCTGGCATGGGAATAGGCGAAGGGGTCGTAGGCGCTTTCAATCACCGGCAACAGCGCAAGCTCGGTAGGCAGCCCGCGTTTTTCGGCTTCGCTCACCGTGTAGTGAAGGTAGCGGGTGGCGCGCAGGGCCATGCGGTCGAGATAGCCGCTGTTCTTCAGGTACCAGTTGCGCTGCAGGGCAATCTGTTCATTGTCTTCCGGCAGTTCCATCTGGAAGCCGCGGCGCATGCGCTCCCAGAGATCGCCCTTTTCGGCAAGTTCATCCAGGTTGATGGCGGCATCGGGGTCGTCCACTTCGCCCAGTGCGGACTCTTCGACATTGGGCAACAGGTTGCCGTCTTCTGTATTTTCGTCCTGGTCGTCGTTGCCGGAGGCGGCCATGGCCGGCTCTTCGGCCGTAACAGGGGCGACGGAGGAGGGCTGGGCAGGCGCAGTGGTGGCAGGTGTGATGGCCGGGCTGCTGCTGGTTGTGTCGGTGGAGGCGGGATTAGGGGTGGTGCTTTCGGCAGCGGCCTTGTCCGTCTGCTCCTGTTTGGAGCCGAACAGGCGGCCCAGCCAGCCTGCTTCGGAAGGGGTGGCCAGTGTCAGGCAGAGGGCGGCAAGAGCAGGCCGGAATACCAGGCCATGCAGCCTCTGTCTGCGGGAGGAAATGCCTTTGGGCATGCGGTTTTTACTCGGTCAAGAAGGTCAGTCGGGGCGATTCTATGGGCCACCCCCCCATGGGGCAAGCAAAAAGCCGGCCGGTTTCCGAGGCTTTGGTAACAGAATCAGGACATTTCACGCGTGTTCAGAAGCGGTCTTTCCATGCACGCAGCGCGGCCAGTGCTGGTAGGCCGGGTGCGACTTCGGAACCGGTTTCGCGGCTGAGTACGGCCAGCACGGCGGGCTCTTCACAGCGCAGGAAGGGGTTGTAGGTTTTTTCCTGGCCCAACGGCACTGGCAGCGTAGGCAGCTTGCGCTGCCGCAGCAGATGGACTTCGGCCCTGCGCTGTTCGCCAGCCGCATTGCCGGGCTCGGCCGTGGCGGCAAAGCGCAGATTGGCTTCGGTGTATTCGTGGGTACAGCAGAGCAGGGTATCGTCCGGCAGGGCGGCCAGGGTTTGCAGGGATTGCCGGAGCTGGGCGGGTGTGCCCTCGAAAAGGCGGCCGCAACCGGCGCTGAACAGGGTGTCGCCGCTGAAGAGCAGGCGGGACGCGGGCAGGTAATAGGCGATGTGGCCCAGGGTATGACCGGGAGTAAACAGCACGCGTGCCTGGCCAAAGGGGCCGAAGTCCAGCTGTTCGCCGCCCTTGAGGATGTGGTCCACGCCGGCGATGTGCTCGTCGGGGCCATAGACCACGGCCTGGTGGAGGGCTTTCAGCGCGGCCAGTCCGCCGGTGTGATCGGGATGGTGGTGGGTGATGAGGATGATGGCCAGGGTCAGACCGCGCTCCTGCAGCCAGGCTTCAACGACGGCAGCATCGCCCGGATCGACCACCAGCGCCTGGCCTTGGCTCTGCATGCACCATATATAGTTGTCCTGGAAGGCGGGCAGGGGATGGGCTTGCAAGGTCATGGGGAGGCCTCGTGGAAACGGGCATCCATGATACGTCGCGGCCCGGCCGGGCCGTGTATGCTGATTGCACCTGTCCTGTCTGCCACCACAGGCATGCTGCGACATGCCAGCGAGGCCAATACCTGATGATGGAGCTTCCCCGTCTTTTTACCGGCGAACCCAGGGCGGACCTTCAGCCGGATTTCCGCCACTGGTTCGGCAGTGATCTTGGCCAGCACCTTTTGCAGGCCGAGGAGCAATTGCTGGGCCGTATCCTGCCGGATATTTTCGGCTATCACGCCCTGCAACTCGGAGCCGTGGTGGAAAGCAACCTGCTGGCCGGCAGCCGGATCCGCCACCGTTGCGTGGTGAATGCAGAACCGGTCTGCATCAATGGCCTGTCGCCCTTGCAGGCCCAGCCCGGGCAACTGCCCTTTGCCAACGACAGCATCGACCTTGTCTTCGTGCATCATGCCCTGGATGGCAGCCCGGCGCCGCAGGCCTTGCTGCGCGAGGCATCAAGGGTGCTGATTCCGGATGGCCACCTGCTCATCCTGGGTTTCAATCCCTGGAGTCTCTGGGGGTTGTGGCGGCTCTTCCGCTGGCAGGCCGGGCTGCCCTGGCTGCGGCGGCCGCTCAGTCCGCAGCGCCTGGCGGACTGGCTGCCCCTGCTTGATCTGGAAGTGGTGGGCGTGGAGAGCACCTGCTTTGTTCCGCCCCTGACCCATGCCACCATACGCCGCCGTTTTTCCTGGCTGGAAACGCTGGGGCGCCGCTACTGGAGCCAGGGCGGTGCAAGTTATGCCTTGCTGGCGCGCAAGCGGGTGTCCTGTGTCACGCCCATCGAGCCGCGGCGGCTCCGGAGTTATCCGGCCGCGGCACCCGTGTGGGTGACCGAGGCGCGCTTGCGTAGCTGGCTGAATCGTGTGGATGAATGATGAGTGATGTAGAGATTTACTGTGATGGTGCCTGCCGGGGTAATCCCGGGCCGGGCGGCTGGGGCGCCTTACTGCGCAGTGGCGCAAATGAAAAGCGCCTTTATGGTGCTGCCGCTGAAACCACCAACAACCGCATGGAGCTGACCGGTGCCATCGAGGCGCTCAGGGCCCTGAAAAAACCCTGTGCTGTCGTGCTCTGGACCGATTCGCAATACGTGAAGAAAGGCATGACGGAATGGCTGGCCGGCTGGAAGGCCAAGGGCTGGAAAAACGCGGCCCGGGAGCCGGTGAAAAACGTGGACCTCTGGCAGGCGCTGGAGGCAGAGGCCATGCGCCACAAGGTGGACTGGCGCTGGGTAAAAGGCCATGCCGGCCATGAAGGCAATGAAATTGCCGATCAACTGGCCAATCAGGCCATTGATGAGATGTTGGGCCTGAAAGCAGGGGCGGGGGCGTAATGCGTCAGATCATTCTGGATACCGAAACCACGGGCATTGATCCGCTGCAGGGGCACAAGCTGATTGAAATCGGCTGCCTCGAACTGGTGAACCGCAAGCTCACCAGGCGCAGCTTCCATCACTATCTCAATCCCCAGCGCGAAATTGACGCCGAAGCTTCGGCCGTGCACGGCATCTACAACAAGGACCTGGTGGACAAGCCCCTGTTTGCACAGATTGCCGACGAATTCCTGGAATTCGTGAAAGGTGCCGAGCTCATCATCCACAACGCGCCCTTCGACATCGGCTTTCTCAATCACGAGTTCAAGCTGCTCAATCGTGGCTATCCGCCCATCACCGAGTACTGCACCGTGCTCGATACGCTGGTGATGGCACGACAGAAACATCCGGGCCAGAAGAATAATCTGGATGCACTGGCCCGGCGTTACGGCGCTGACCAGCGCGACCGCACCTATCACGGCGCGCTGCTGGACTCGGAAATCCTGGCCGACATCTATCTGGCCATGACGGGCGGCCAGGTCGGCCTTGCACTGGGCCAGGAAGAGGCGCAGGGCGCCGCAGGCGAGCAACGCAGCGAAGGCATACGCCGGCTATCGGCTGCCCGCCTGCGCTTGCCGGTGATACAGGCCAGTGCCGATGAGCTGGAGCGGCACGAGGCCAAACTCCAGGCGCTGGACAAGGCCGCCGGCGGCAGCTGTCTCTGGCGCACGCTGGAAACACCGGCAAGCTAGGCCACTCGAGCAGCCTTGATTCAGGAAGTTGTTGATAGACTTCAAAGACTTGCAAAGCAAAATTGACCGTCTTTCCAAGGCATGCCACATTTGGCGCAGATTGATATTCCGGGGCATGAAGCCCCCATCAGCGTGAGCGGCAGGCCGGCAGTTTCCCTGTGTCGCCGCTCGCAAATCAAGAAAAACTAGCGCAGGACAGCATATGGTTCTCATCTCCAATCTCGCCTCCCTCAATCTCGTCAAGGCTGAAGTGGATGCCACTCTGGCGCAGGTCGAGGCCCAGGTCGGCTCCTATGTGGAAGAGCGCGACAACCCGGCATTGCTGGGCAGTTGCGTAGACGGCCTGGATCAGGTGGTGGGAGCGTTGCGGCTGGTGGAATTGCCGGGCGCGGTAGAGCTGGCCGCCGGCATGAGCCAGCTCATGCGCCAGGTACAGGCCAATGGCGCTGAAGCCTCTGATGAAAACTTTGCCGCCCTGGGCCAGGGCCTTATGGTGCTGGGCCGCTATCTCGAATACGTGCAGATCAAGCAGGGAGGCTGGCCCCAGCTCCTGCTGCCGGCCATCAACCAGGTGCGCTCGGCGCTGGGCCAGGCCCCCTTGCCCGAAGGCTTTTTCCTGCAGATGCGCACGCTGCCGGCGCCGCCTGCCGTCACCCGCCTGGAGGTGACACCGGGCCAGCTGAATGCGCTGGTGCGCCGCCTGCGTCTCATGTACCAGACCGGCCTGATTGCCGTGCTGCGCGACCAGGCCGACGCCCCGCATTACCGCATGATGCTGCGTGCCTGCGAGCGTGCGCAGCAGGTTTGTGGCGCGCGTCCTTCCGCCCTGCAATGGTGGGCGGCCGAGGCCATGATCGAAGCGCTGCAGCAGGGCGTTGCCGTCAGCAATGCGCGCAAGACCCTGCTGGGCCAGTTTGACCGCCAGTTGAAGGCACTCTTGCAGAACGACGGCAATGGCAAGCCGGACATGCGCCTGCTGGGCGACAGCCTGTACGTGGCTGGCCTGGCGGACAGCGGCAGCAAGGTGGCGGCCGTGCGCCAGGCCTTCGATCTGGACGAAAGCTGCCTGAGCCAGGCACAGATGACGGCCGAATACGAACCCATGTGCGGCCCGGGCGGCTCGGTCATCAAGACCGTGGCCGATGTGCTCAAGGACGAGCTTGCCCAGGTCAAGGACACGCTGGACATCATGTCGCGTGGCGCCAAGAACGATACCGAAAGCTATCAGGCCATGGCGGATGGCCTGACGCGTACGGCACAAACGCTGGTGATGCTGGGCCTGCTGGATGCCAGCCAGAGCATGCGTGACCAGGCAGATGAAGTGCGCAAGTGGAGTGGCGAGCCCGACCAGGCCGACCTGCATGCGCTGGTGGACGCCCTCATGGATGTGGAAAACGCCGTTGCCGGCCTCGTCAAGCGCGTGACGCCGGGCGCGGATACCAAGGTCAACAATTCCCGTGTTTCCATCCACCAGCTCGACGAAGCCAAGGCCTTGCTGGTGTCGGAATCGCGTTCCGGCCTGTCGCTGGCCAAACGTGCAGTGAGCTCCTATCTCGAAGCCAACCGCGATCTCATGCATCTCACCAATGTGCCGTCCACGCTGCAGTCGGTGGCCGGCGGCATGTCCTTCCTCGGTATCGAGCGTGGCGCTGCCGTGCTGCGCGCCTGTGGCCGCTATATCGAGGCGCGCATGCTCAATGCCGAGCAGCAGCCGAACATGGCAGACATGGAAACGCTGGCTGATGCCGTGTCCAGCGTGGATTACTTTCTGGAAAGCCTGGAGGCCAACAAGCCCATCGGTGAAAGCATCATGGAAATTGCCGAAGAAAGTGTGGCGGAACTGGGCTTCCCGGTCGAAGCTGCCAAGGCTGCCTGATGCATTTCGAGCCCGCTTTTGTGGCACCTGATGATCTTGCCGGTGATCGCCTCTGGCTGGTTTTCCAGGGCATGCAGATCCTCCTTTGCGAGGATCATTCGCAAGGCCCTTTTCCCCTGCTGAAAAGCTTTTCCTGGCTGGGCATGGATGAAGCCGCGCGCCAGTATCTGGGGCGCTGTGATGGCCGTGGCGTGTTTGCCGTGGCCGTGCCGGAAGGCGCGCAGGCACCCGAGGGCTATCATTTTGAAGACCTGCGTCGCGCGCTGGGCCTGCTGGATGATGCGCAGTTCAGCCTGGCGGGCCGTGCCCTGCAGATTCTGGAGTGGGAGCGCAGCCACCGCTTTTGCGGGCGTTGTGGCACGGCTACCGTGGCGCATCCGCAGGGCGAGCGCGCCCGCGTGTGCCCGGCCTGCCATTTCACGTCGTATCCACGCATCAATCCCTGCGTGATCGTGGCGGTAACGCGTGGCGAAGAAATCCTGCTGGCACGTGCCAGCCGCTTCAACCGCCCCATGTTCAGCACGCTGGCCGGTTTTATCGAAGCCGGTGAAACCGCCGAGGAAACCCTGCTGCGCGAGGTGCTGGAAGAAGTCGGTGTGGTCGTTGCCCGGCCCCGGTATTTCGGCAGCCAGTCCTGGCCGTTTCCCGGCAACCTCATGCTGGGCTTCCATGCCGATTACGTCAGCGGCGACATCGTGCCGCAGGAAGACGAAATTGCCGAGGCCGCCTTTTTCCATTACAGCCGGCTGCCGGAAATTCCTCCGCCTGGCAGCATTGCCCATGCCCTGATACAGGACTTCGTCAAACGCTGCCGCGGCACTTGAATCCTGCCACCGGCATCCCCATCACGCCCCATTCGTGCAAGACCTCATGCCGGCCTGTGTTACCCCGTTCAGGCCGGTAATGCATGATCATCCATTTCGGGCTGCCAGCCCCTGCTGGCAAGCCGCCAGCGCAAGGGACTTTTCGTGATCGATCTCATCCTGCAATACGGTCTTTTTCTCGCCAAGACGGCCACTGTCGTGGTGGCGGCGCTGGTCGTCATCGTCGCCATTTCCAATATC
>JASLCO010000339.1 GCA_030146505.1 Moraxellaceae bacterium | reverse complement strand
ACGGTCAGGAAGGTGATTTCACCCGGCTTTTCAGTGGATGGAGTCTCCGGAGTCTGGGGGTTCTTGTCATCGCTCATGAGGTCACCTCGTGGTTTGGTTCTTGCTGAAAAAATTTTTGGCCTGCCTCGCAGGCGTAGCTGCTCCTGCGGGACAAGGAAGGCGGATCACTCCGGCTCATACGCCAGATTGGGCGAAAGCCAGCGCTCCGCCGTCTTCCGGTCCCAGCCCTTGCGTTTGGCGTAGTCCAGAACCTGGTCTTCCTCGAGCTTGCCTACATTGAAGTAAGTGCTGTCGGGGTGCGAGAAATACCAGCCACTGACCGCTGCCGTGGGATACATGGCAAAGTGTTCGGTCAGTTGTATACCGGTATTGCGGGTGGCATCCAGCAGGGTGAAAAGCGCGGTTTTCTCGGTATGGTCCGGGCAGGACGGGTAGCCGGGTGCAGGGCGGGTGCCGACGTACTTTTCCTTGATGAGGGCCTCGTTGTCGAGCTGCTCGTCTTTCGCATAGCCCCAGAGTTCGCGGCGCACACGTTCGTGCAGATGCTCGGCAAAGGCCTCCGCCAGGCGGTCGGCCAGCGCTTTCACCATGATGGCGTTGTAGTCGTCGCCTTTGCTTTGGAACTCCATGGCGAATTCGTCGCAGCCATCGCCTGCCGTCACGGCAAAGGCGCCCAGGTAATCGCGGGCGGTGCTGTCGGCGGGTGCAATGAAATCAGCCAGCGAATAATTCGGCTTGCCGCTTACCTTGTCGCTCTGCTGGCGCAGGTGGTGCAGTGTTTCCAGCACCTCTGTGCGCGATTCATCCGTGTAGACCGCGGTATCGTCGGCCCCGGTGCGTGCTGCCGGCCAGAATCCGACCACACCGTGCGCGCGCACTTTCTTCTCGGCAATCATGCGCTTCAGGATGGCCTGCGCGTCGGCAAAAAGATTGCGGGCCGCTTCGCCCACCACGTCATCCTGCAGGATGGCGGGATATTTGCCGGCCAGTGACCAGGAGATGAAGAAGGGCGTCCAGTCGATATAGTCGACCAGTTTTTCCAGAGGGTAATCCTTTAGCACCGTGATGCCGGGTTGCGCCGGTACCGGTGGCACGTAACTGTTCCAGTCGAACTGGAAGCCCTGGGCGATCGCTTGCTGATAGGGAAGCTTTTCCGCCTTCGGGCGCCGGTTGGCATGACGCACCCGTACTTCTTCGTATTCGGCCTTGCGCTGGGCAACGAAATCCTTTTTCAGCTCACTGCTGAGCAGCGAAGTGGCCACACCGACGGCGCGGGATGCATCGGCCACATAGACCACGGCATCGTTCTTGTATTGCGGTTCAACCTTCACGGCCGTGTGGGCCTTGGATGTGGTGGCGCCGCCAATCAGCAAGGGCAGATGGAAGTCCTGGCGCTGCATTTCGCGCGCGACATGCACCATTTCATCCAGCGAAGGCGTGATGAGACCGGAGAGGCCGATGATGTCCACTTTCTCGGCACGTGCCGTCTCCAGGATCCTGTCGGCCGGCACCATCACGCCAAGATCAACAATGTCGTAGCCATTGCAGCCCAGCACCACGCCGACGATGTTCTTGCCGATGTCGTGCACATCGCCTTTCACGGTGGCGAGCAGGATCTTGCCCTTGCTCTGGACTTCATCGCCTTTCTCGGCTTCGATGAAGGGCAGGAGATAGGCCACGGCCTGCTTCATCACGCGTGCGGATTTCACCACCTGCGGCAGGAACATCTTGCCACTGCCGAAAAGATCACCCACCACGTTCATGCCGGCCATGAGCGGACCTTCGATGACCTGGATGGGGCGCTCGAACTGTTGGCGTACTTCTTCGGTATCGGCCTCGATGAAAGCGGTGATGCCTTTCACGAGGGCATGCTCCAGCCGCTTTGCCACCGGCAGGCTGCGCCATTCCAGGGTTTCTTCTTCCTTCTTGCCGCCTTCGCCTTTGTATTTCTCGGCAATTTCAAGCAGGCGCTCGGTGCCATCTTCGCGGCGATTAAGGATGACATCCTCCACGCGCTCTTTCAGCTCGGCCGGAAGATCGTCGTAAATGGCGAGCTGGCCCGCGTTGACGATGCCCATGGAAAGGCCGTTCTTGATGGCGTGATAAAGGAAGACCGAATGAATGGCCTCACGCACCGGCTCGTTGCCACGAAAGGAGAAGGAAACATTTGAGACGCCGCCGGAGCTTAAGGCGTGCGGCAAGTGATCGCGGATATAGGCGCAGGCATTGATGAAATCGACGGCGTAGTTATTGTGCTCTTCAATACCCGTGGCTACGGCGAAGATATTGGCATCGAAAATGATGTCTTCGGCCGGGAAACCGACTTTTTCCACCAGCACGTCGTACGAGCGCTTGCAGATTTGCGCCTTGCGTTCTGCCGTGTCGGCCTGGCCCTTCTCGTCGAAAGCCATGACCACTATGGCGGCGCCATAGCGCATGCAGAGTTTTGCCTTGGCGATGAATTCCTCTTCGCCTTCCTTCAGCGAAATGGAATTGACGATGGGCTTGCCCTGCGACCATTTGAGGCCGGCCTCGATGATGTCCCACTTGGAGGAGTCGATCATGAGCGGCACACGGGAAATGTCCGGCTCTGACGCAATGAGCTTGAGGAAGACCTCCATGGCTGCCCTGGAGTCCAGCATGCCCTCGTCCAGGTTGATGTCGATGACCTGGGCGCCGCTTTCCACCTGCTGGCGTGCCACATCCAGCGCTTCCGTGAAATTCTCTTCCTTGATGAGGCGGCGGAATTTGGCGGAGCCGGTGACGTTGGTACGTTCGCCCACGTTCACGAACAGGGATTCGCGCGTGATGTTGAAGGGCTCGAGGCCGGAAAGACGGCAAGCGGGCTCAATGGCGGGGATTACACGGCGGGGATATTGCGCCACCGTATCGGCAATGGCCTTGATATGTTCGGGCGTGCTGCCGCAGCAGCCACCGACGATGTTCACGAAGCCGGAGGCGGCGAACTCGCCCACGACCTCGGCCATTTCCGCCGGTGTTTCATCATATTCGCCAAAGGCATTGGGCAGGCCGGCATTCGGGTGGGCGCTGACGAAAGTGTCGGCCTTGCGCGACAGCTCCTCGATGTACTGGCGCAGTTCCTTTGCACCCAGCGCGCAGTTGAAGCCGATGCTCAAGGGTTTGGCGTGACGCACGGAATTCCAGAAAGCCTCCGTGGTCTGGCCGGAAAGCGTACGGCCGGACGCATCCGTAATGGTGCCGGAAATCATGATGGGCAACTCGATGCCGCTCTTCAGGAAATATTCCTGCACGGCATAGATGGCCGCCTTGGCATTCAGCGTGTCGAAAA
>JASLCO010000328.1 GCA_030146505.1 Moraxellaceae bacterium | reverse complement strand
GGCGGCAACGCCATGATGTACGTGAACCTGATCTGGATCTGGGGCCACCCCGAGGTCTACATCCTCGTGCTGCCCGTGTTCGGCATCTTCTCGGAAGTGGTCGCCGCCTTCTCCGGCAAGCGCCTCTTCGGCTATGCCTCCATGGTCTATGCCACCGTGGTCATCACCATCATGTCCTACCTCGTGTGGCTGCATCACTTCTTCACCATGGGCTCGGGCGCCAGCGTGAACGCCTTCTTCGGCATCACCACCATGATCATCTCGATTCCCACCGGCGCCAAAATCTTCAACTGGCTGTTCACCATGTACAAGGGCCGCGTGCGTTTCGAGGTGCCCATGCTGTGGACCATCGGCTTCATGGTGACCTTCGTGATCGGCGGCATGACCGGTGTCATCCTTGCCGTGCCGCCCGCCGACTTCGTACTGCACAACAGCCTTTTCCTGATCGCGCACTTCCATAACGTGATCATCGGCGGCGTGCTCTTCGGCCTCATCGCCGGCATCAACTTCTGGTTCCCCAAGGCCTTCGGCTTCAAGCTGAACGCCTTCTGGGGCAAGTGCTCCTTCTGGTTCTGGCAGCTGGGCTTCTTCTTCGCCTTCACGCCGCTGTATGTGCTGGGCCTCATGGGTGTGACGCGCCGCGTCAGCCACTTCACCGATCCTTCGCTGCAGATCTGGTTCCAGATCGCCGCCTTCGGTGCCGTCCTCGTGGCCATCGGCATTGCCTGCCTGCTCATCCAGTTCTATGTGAGCTTCCGCGACCGCGAGCAACTGCGCGACGAAACCGGCGATCCCTG
This sequence comes from Moraxellaceae bacterium, assembly GCA_030146505.1. Classification (GTDB taxonomy): domain Bacteria; phylum Pseudomonadota; class Gammaproteobacteria; order Pseudomonadales; family Moraxellaceae; genus UBA2031. The sequence goes on along the minus strand of JASLCO010000328.1, from coordinate 5,209 downwards.
GAACGGCCGCACGCTGGAATGGTCCACGTCCTCGCCGCCCCCGGCCTACAACTTCGCCTTCACGCCCGTGGTGCACGACACCGACACCTGGCATGACATGAAGCAGAACGGCTTCGTGCGCCCGACTTCCGGTTTCAACGACATCCACATGCCGAAGAACACCGGCGCCGGCTTCGTGATCGCCACGCTCGCCACGGCCTGCGGCTTTGCCCTGATCTGGCATATGTGGCTGATCGGTGGTCTCGCCTTCGTGGCCATGCTGGCCGCCATCATCATCCACACCTTCAACTACCAGCGTGACTACTACATCAAGGCCGACGAAGTCGCCCGCATTGAAGCAGAACGCACCCAGCAACTGGAGGCCGCCCGTGGCTAATGCATCCGTCCCCATGACCACTGCCGACGGCAAGCCGCTCTTCCTTGACCTCAAGGGCGATCATCATCCGCAGAACGGCACCCTGCTCGGCTTCTGGATCTACCTGATGAGCGACTGCCTCATCTTCGCCTGCCTCTTTGCCACCTATGCCGTGCTGGGCAAGAACTACGCCGGCGGCCCCACCGGCGCCGACCTGTTCGACCTCAAGCTGGTGGCGGTGAACACGGCCATGCTGCTGCTCTCTTCCATCACCTATGGCTTTGCCATGATCTCGATGCTGAAGAAAAAGAAAGGCGGCGTGCTGGGCTGGCTGGCCATCACCGGGCTTTTCGGTGCCGCCTTCGTGGGCATAGAGCTCTATGAATTCCGCCACCTCATCCATGAGGGCGCAGGCCCGCAGACCAGCGCCTTCCTCACCTCCTTCTTCGCGCTGGTGTCCACCCACGGCCTGCACGTGACCTTCGGCATCGTGTGGCTCATCGTGCTCATGACGCAGGTCGGCAAGCTCGGCCTCACGCCGGCCAACAATCGCCGCCTGATCTGCCTGTCCATGTTCTGGCACTTCCTCGACGTGGTCTGGATCGGCGTGTTCACCTTTGTCTACCTGATGGGAGTGCTGTAATGGCCCAGTCGCACGAACACACCAGCCACGGCCACGACGATCACAGCCACGGTCATGATGACGTCGGCTATCACGCCACCGTGGGCGGCTATGCCGTCGGTTTTGTACTGTCGGTCATCCTCACCGCCATTCCCTTCTGGCTGGTGATGAACAAGGTCATCGCCAGCCCCGCCCTCACCGCTGTCGTCATCCTCGGCTTTGCCGCCGTGCAGGTGGTGGTGCATGTGGTGTACTTCCTGCACCTCGACGCAAAATCGGAAAACGGCTGGAACATGCTCGCCACGATCTTCACCGTGGTACTGCTCTTCATCCTGATTGCCGGCTCGGTCTGGGTCATGCACAACATGAACGCCAACATGATGCCGCACCCGGCGCATGGAACGGCCACGCATGAAGGCATGAGCATGGACATGGGCAATATGGACATGAGCAAGATGGAAGGCATGGACCACTCGGCCATGCCTCACGACATGCACCACGACGGCATGCAGCACGGCACCGCCCCGGTGGAAGCCGCCAAGTGAGCCACCACGGAGCCCCGGTGCCGAACCGCCCGGGGCCCGGTCGCCCAGCACTCGTGCTCGCGCTCGCGGCCCTGGTGCTGGCCGGCAGCGGTTTTACCGCGCTCGGCATCTGGCAGCTCCATCGCCTGCAATGGAAGCTGGCCCTGATCGAACGCGTGCAGGCGCGCATCCATGCCCCTCCCGTCAACCCGCCTTCCCGCGCCGACTGGCCGCGCATCAGCTCCGAGCGTGACGAGTACCGCCATGTCCTCCTGCAAGGCCATTATCTCGACGACCACGCCACGCGTGTGAAAGCCGTCACCGTGCTGGGCCCCGGCTACTGGCTGCTGGTTCCCTTGCGCAGCACCGACGGCAGCATCGTGCTGGTCAATCGCGGCTATGTGCCGGAATCATGGCAGGCCCCGGCCACGCCGGAAAACCGGAACGCCGGCCCCGAACACGTTACCGGCCTGCTGCGCATCAGCGAACCCGGCGGCGGTTTCCTGCGCCACAACGATGCCGCCGCCCAACGCTGGTATTCCCGCGATGTCGCCGCCATTGCCACCGCCCGGGGCCTGCACGATGTCGCCCCCTATTTCGTGGATGCCGATGCCGCGCCCGGCAGCCCCGGGCTGCAAGTGCTTGAAGACAGCAGCTTCACGCCCACCGGCCTCGACTGGCCGCGCGGCGGCCTCACCGTGGTGAGCTTCCGCAACAGCCACTTGAGCTATGCCCTCACCTGGTTCGCCCTCGCCCTGATGTGCGCCGGCGCTGGCGCCTGGCTGCTGCGAGACTGGCGTCGCCAGCAAAGCCGCTGAAAAGGGATTCGCCACACGGGTGATGCCATGGCCCGAGTCTGCCCGGCGCCATTTCCCCGGGAGTCCCCGCTTCCGGCGTGGCACCATAGAGCACCGCTACACCGTGTGCATGAGACTCCGATGCCAGATTCGCCCAGCCTGATCAAACGCGCCTTCCTCGCCCTGCTGGACCGCGCCGCCGTCACCCGCATGCACCCCCTGATCCAGTTGCGCTGGATTGCCGTCATGGGGCAAGTCGCCACCATCGTCTTCGTGCATTTCGGCCTCGGCATCCCGTTGCCCCTGCAAGCCATGGCCGCCGTGCTGGCCCTGCTGGTGGCCTTCAACCTCTTCAGCATGCTGCGCTGGCGCCGGCGCGACGAAGTCAGCAACGAATCCCTGTTTTTCTCGCTGCTGGTCGACGTGTTCACGCTCACCGCGCAACTGCATTTCAGCGGCGGCGCCGCCAATCCCTTCGTGTTCCTCTATCTGCTGCAGGTGGTGCTGGCCGCCGTGCTGCTGCAACCCTGGGCCAGCTGGACGATTGCCGGCATCACCGGCGCCTGCGTCCTGCTGCAACTGGTCTGGGCCGGCCCGGTGGAAATTCCCGGGCGCTACCACGCCACCGGGCTCATCATCTGCTTCCTGCTCAATGCCGCGCTCATCGTGGTCTTCATCAACCGCATCAGCCGCATCCTGCGCGCCCATGACGAACGCCTCGCCGCGCTGCGCCAGCGTGCCGCCGAGGAAGAGCACATCATGCGCATGGGTCTCCTGGCCTCCGGCGCCGCGCATGAACTCGGCACGCCGCTGGCCACGATTTCCGTGCTGCTGGGTGACTGGCGGCGCATGCCGGCCTTCCGCCAGGATGCCGTGCTGCAGGAGGAATCCGGAGAAATGCAGGTGCAACTGGACCGCTGCAAATCCATCGTCAGCGGCATCCTGCTTTCGGCCGGCAATATGCGCGCCGAAGCCCCGCACACCACCATGCTCACCGATTTCCTGGACGAACTGGTGGAAAGCTGGCGCAACACACGTCCGGTGCGCCAGTTCCACTACCAGAGCACCATTGCCGAAGACCTGCGCATCGTTTCCGACGAGGGCCTCAAGCAAATGATCGGCAATGTGCTGGACAATGCACTGGAAGCCTCGCCGGACTGGGTGGCCATGGAAGCCATGCTGAGCGGCGACGATCTCATCCTGCGCGTGCTGGACCGCGGCCCCGGATTCACGGCAGCCACCCTCGGCCAGTTCGGCCGGCCCTACAACTCCAGCAAGGGCAAGCCCGGCGGCGGCCTCGGCCTTTTTCTTTCACTCAACGTGGCACGCGCCCTGGGCGGCAATATCTTTCCGCAGAACCGCTATCCTGCCGGCGCCGTGGTGACCATGGTATTGCCACTGGCGTCGCTGGTACTGGAGCAAGACACGCATGACTGAGATCGCCCGCCACCTGCTCATCGTCGAGGACGATGATGCCTTCGCGCGCACGCTGAAACGCTCCTTCGAGCGTCGCGATTATGTCGTGCACCACGCCACCTCCGTGGATGACGCGGTGGCGCTGGCAGACGAACATCCGGTGACCAAGGCCGTGGTCGACCTCAAGCTGGCCAACGGCCAGTCCGGCCTGGAATGCGTGAAAGCCCTGCATGCGCTGGACGGGGAAATGCTCATCGTGGTGCTCACCGGCTATGCCAGCATCGCCACCGCCGTGGAAGCCATCAAGCTGGGCGCCTGCCATTATCTGGCCAAGCCCTCCAATACCGACGATATCGAAGCCGCTTTCGAGCGCGCCGCCGGCGACAGCTCGGTGGAAGTCACCGACCGTGAAACCAAATCCATCAAGACACTGGAATGGGAGCGCATACACGAGGTACTGGCCGCCTGTGACTTCAATATTTCCGAAGCCGCCCGCCGCCTCGGCATGCACCGCCGCACCCTGGCCCGCAAGCTGGAAAAGCACCGCATCAAATAAGGCCCCGCAGGGGGCCGTCTCGACAGTTGCGTAACAAAGACCATGGAGCCGCAGGCGGCAGGCATGGCAGAATCCGGGCAGACTTCACCACCACTCCTGATACACGGCGCATGAAAATTCCTCCACGCCTTCTGCCCCTGGTGCAGGACGGCCTGATCGACGAAGTCGTCTCCCAGCTCAAAAGCGGCAAGGAAGCCACCGTCTACCTCGTGCGCAGCCACGGCACGCTGCGCTGCGCCAAGGTCTACAAAGACGCCCATCACCGCAGCTTCAAACAGGCCGCCACCTATCGCGAGGGCCGCAAGGTGCGCAATACACGTGATGCCCGCGCCATGGAAAAGGGCTCGCGCTTCGGCAAGCAGGAAACCGAAGCGGCCTGGCAGAACGCCGAGGTCAGTGCTCTCTACCGCCTGGCCGAGGCCGGCGTGCGCGTACCCACGCCGCATGGCTGCTTTGACGGCGTACTGCTCATGGACATGGTGGCGGACGCCAAGGGCAATCCGGCGCCACGTCTCAGCGAAGTCAGTTTCACGCCGGACGAAGCCTTCGACACCCATGCGCAACTGCTCACCGAAGTCGTGCGCATGCTCTGCGCCGGCCTCGTGCATGGTGACCTGTCCGAATACAACATCCTGATCGACAGCAAAGGCCCCGTCATCATCGACCTCCCCCAGGCCGTGGATGCCGCCGGCAATAACCACGCACGCGCCATGCTGGAGCGCGATGTGGAAAACCTCGCCAATTTCTTCGGCCAGTTTGCCCCGGAGCTGTTGGAAACCGATTACGGCCGCGAGATCTGGGATATCTATGAAAGCGGCGAACTGACGCCCGATTCCATACTCACCGGCGAAGTCGAGGAAGACGACACACCGGCCGATCTCGAAAGCCTGCTGCGCGAAATCATGGATGCGCGCGAAGAAGCCGAACGCCGTGCAGCGC
>JASLCO010000278.1 GCA_030146505.1 Moraxellaceae bacterium | reverse complement strand
CCAGCCTGAACCGCAGCCGCACCCTCGCCAATATCGCCCTCATCACCGCTGCCCTGCTCTGGCTACTGTTCCTGATACTGGAAAAGATGCTGCCTGAGCAGGCTACGGCCATAGGCATACTCGCGCTGGCGGCCGAGGCCGGCGTGGTCGGTGGTCTGGCTGACTGGTATGCGGTGACCGTGCTTTTCCGCAATCCCTTCGGAAAAATTCCGGTACCTCGCCTTTTGCTGGAACACACGGAAATCATTCCGCGCAACAAGGCCCGGATTGCCGAGTCCATGGGCCGCTTCGTACAGGAAAATTTCCTGGCCGCGCCCATCGTGCGCAAATCCCTGCAAAAAACCGATGCCAGCCTGTTTATCGGCAAGTGGCTGGCTCAGCCAGACAACGTGACCATCATCACCGACGTCATACAGCGCACCGGCCCGCGCCTGCTGCAGATATTTGAAAGCGAGGATATCGAGAAATTCCTGCAGCAGAATGCCGTGGCCTGGGCCAAGGGTACGCCCATACACCATATGGCTAGCGAGATGCTGCGTGCTGTGCTGGAAAACGATTTCCATCATGAAGCCTTGCAGCGTGGTCTGGATGCGGCGGACAAATGGATAAAAGCCAATCCGGAAAAGGCGCGTGAATTTGCAGCGACAGTCTTTGAAGAACTGGGCGTGGGCGGCCTCGCCCGTGGTGCCAGCTGGATAGGCATAGATGTGCAGCAGCGCACCATCAATACCTTTATGGATCAGGTGGCCAATCTGCTGGAAAACCGTGAGCACCCCTGGCGCGTGAGCCTGGAAGAGAATGCCACCCAGCTCATGAAGGACCTGCGCAAGAAAAGCTCCTCGGCCTCCAAGCGCCTGAATGCCACCAAGAATGCCCTGGTAGAAAGTGAGTCGATGGTGAGCTTCATGACCAGTGCCGTGGTCATCCTGCGTGAAGCCGTGAAGAAAGATCTGGAGCGGCCGGACTCAGGCCTGGCCGCCAATCTGCGCGACATCCTGCTGCGTCTGGGCGAACAGCTGCAGCACAACGAAAAAGTCCGTCAGGTGCTTAACCGGGAAATCGAGGAAGCCGTAGTGGTGTTCACCACCGACTATGCCGACGCCATCATCACCTATGTCAGCGAGAAGATTCACGACTGGGATACGCGCGAGATGATCGCCAAGATAGAAACCGAAGTCGGCGGCGACCTGCATATGATACGCGTGAACGGTGTGGTGGTTGGCGCCTTTATCGGCCTGCTGCTGGGCGGGGCACGTGCCCTGATTGATCATCTTCCCTTCTGAAAATCAAGCTTTGCAGGAGGGGCTTTAGCCGCGATTGCATAAATCGGAAAAGTATCTCGGCTAAAGCTCCTCCTACAAAATATCCTCAGAACCATTCGTCCTGCATATCCAGCACCAAGGTATTGAGTGAGGCCAGCAGGGCCAGTTGCGGCGCTGTCTTGGGCAGCTCGAATTCGAAGAAATAACGGCAGGCCGCTATTTTTCCGCGATAGAAAGCCTCTTCCTTGCCGCTGGCGACTATGGCCTGCTCCAGCCATATCCAGGCCAGCACCATATGCCCGAAGGCTTCCAGATAGACACTGGCATTGGCCAGCGCCTTTTGCGGATCATTGGTATTCCATAGTTTTCCGGTGACTGAACCGACTTTCTGCATCACACCGGCCAAAGGTTCGACAAAATCCGAAAGCGCGGAAATGGCGGCTGCACGGCGCATGGTTTCCTGCATGACACCGGCCAAGGCCTGCAAGGCGGCGCCATTTTGCATCACCACTTTTCGCCCCAGCAGATCCTGCGCCTGTATGCCGTGCGTGCCCTCATGAATGGGATTGAGGCGATTGTCGCGATAGAACTGCTCGACATTGTAATCACGCGTATAACCGTAACCGCCGTGCACCTGTATGGCCAGGCTATTGGCCTCCAGACACCACTGCGAAGGCCAGCTCTTGGTCACCGGCATCAGGATTTCCAGCAATAGACGTGCGCGCTTGGCCTGCTCGGCATCGCCATTGCGTTCTTCATCCAGCAGACGCGCGCAATAAAGTCCCAGCCCCAAAGCACCTTCGGCATAGGATTTCTGCGCCAACAGCATACGACGCACATCGGCATGCTCGATGATGGGAATTTGCGGCGTGGCGGAATTTTTTCCTGCCGCCGTAAGCGGACGACCCTGCGGACGGTTACGCGCATAATCCAGCGAGTGCAGATAGCCGGTATAACCCAGCATGGCAGCGCCCATGCCCACGCCTATGCGCGCTTCATTCATGAGATGGAACATGCAGGCCAGGCCCTGCCCCGCCTCTCCCACCAGATAGCCCACCGCGCCGGCACGGCCCGCCGGACGATATTTACTGCCCTCACCGAAATTCAGCAGGGTATTGATGGTGCCGCGATAACCCATCTTGTGATTGACCCCGGCCAGCACCACATCATTGCGCTCGCCAAGGCTGCCATCGGGCTTCACCAGGAATTTCGGCACGATAAAAAGGGAAATGCCTTTCACACCGGGCGGCAGCTTGCCGTCGGCATCCGGAATCTTGGCCAGCACCAGATGCACGATATTTTCAGAAAGCTCGTGATCGCCTCCGGAAATCCACATCTTGTTGCCGGTAATACGGTATTGCGGCCCCAGCCAGGATTCGGCTACGTATTCAGCACGTGTCACGATATCGGAAAGCGAGGAGCCCGCCTGCGGCTCGGACAGACACATGGTACCCAAGAAACGCCCGCTCAGTTCAGGCTTGGCAAAGGCTTCTATCTGCGCCTCATTGCCATGCTTCATGATGGTGCTGGCATTGCCTATGGCGAGGAAGGGATAGGCGCAGGTGCCAACGTTCGCGCCTATCAGCCAGGCCCAGGCCGCTTTCTCTATCAGCACCGGCAGCTGCATGCCGCCCAGCGCATAATCCTGCGAAGCCAGCAGCATGCCGGCATCGGTCAGTGCTGTGATGGCCTCTTTCACTTCCGGAATCATGGTGACTTTTTCACCATCGAAAGTCGGTTCGTTCTCGTCCGCCTTCTTGTTATGCGGTGCAAACTTTTCCGTCGCCAGTTTCTGGCAAAGCGTAATCACGGCATCAAAGGTTTCACGGTTGTGATCGGCATAACGCGGCAGTTGGTTGAGTTTTTCCGCCTGCAGCCATTCATAGAGCAGGAAATCCAGATCGCGACGGGAAAGAATGAGGGATTCCATGGCAAGTCCTTTTAATAAATATAGTGAGGCAGGCGAAGCGGGGTCTGTCTATAGCCGGCCTATGCGGTCGTTGCTGAGTGAGCCGAAATAAAGCCGCCCTTGGTAAGGGACAACCGAAGTGATCATGTTCAGGTTTTCGCCAGAGGAATCATGCAGGCTGCGCAGCAGCTTGCCGTTCTCGTCCACCGCTACCGCCAGACCATAATGCTCGGGCTTGGGCCAGAGTGAGCGCGGCAGGCGGAACATGAGATTGCGCAACCAGCCATGACGTGCGGAAAAATCGGCAATGGGTTTGCGCGGACTGGGCAGGGCTATCCATATCGTGCCCTGTCCATCACTGGCGATATTGTCCGGCATGCCGGGCAGATTATCGGCCACGATCTCGTTCTGTCCGGCCTTGGGGCCGCTCAACCAGAGTTTGCGCAGGCGGTAGCGATAGGTTTCTGCCACAAAGAGCGCGTCTTCATTCACGGACAGGGCCACGCCATTGGCGAAATACAAATCCTTGAGCAGCAGCTCTGCCTTGCCCGTGGCCGGATCGTAAACATACAGCCTGCCGTAGGGCCGGCCTTCCAGAAAATCCACCACATAATCCGGTTGGCCGTATTTGGTGCTGGCATCGGTGAAATAGATTTTTCCGTCACGGGCAATAACCAGCTCATCCGTGAAGCCCAGGCGCACACCATTCACTGCCGTGAGCAGGGTTTCCAGCTTGCCCTCAGGTGAAAGCCGCAGCAGGCCTTTGCCCGAATCGCAAATGACAAGATTGCCGGCTGCATCAAAGGCCAGACCCAACGGACGGCCACCGGTATTGACCAGCGTTTCCACCTTGCCGTTTTCAAGACGGATGATGCGGCCATCTTCCAGTCCGGAATAAATCCGGCCCTGGGCATCCAGCACCACATCTTCCGGCCCATGGATTTCACCACGCGCCAGCAGCTCGGCTTTTTGCAGGGAGGTATCCGGCGTCAGCACACCCGTCATGGCCGGTGCATCCGATGGCTGCCAGGAAACGGCATCCAGTTCGGAAGGCCAGAACGGCAGGCTCAGGAGAAAAAGCAGAAGCAGGGACAGGAAAACTACTACACATTTTTTCATGATTGCTGCCCGCCTGTGCTCATGGTTGTCGCCGGCCTCTCAGAAAAGAAAATCAATGCGCGGCATAAACCACCGCCAGTGCAATCACCGCCGGCAGGGCCTGAACCAGCACGATACGCTTGTTCACCGTGGCGCCACCGAAGATGCCGGCCACAATCACGCAGGAGAGGAAAAAGACTTTCTGCGGAAAGCCTTCCGGCCCCAGCAACAAGCCCCACACCAGGCCGGCAACCAGAAAGCCGTTATAGAGGCCCTGATTCGCCGCCAGTGCGCGCGTCTCATTGGCAAAAGCCTCCTTGAGACCAAAGGTCTTGCGACCCAGAGGTTTGGTCCAGAGAAACATTTCCAGAATCAGGAACCACAGATGCAGCAGGGCCACAAAAGCCACCAGCACACAGGCCAGAATTTCCATCACCTCTCTCCTTTATTTATTGATTGCTGATCAGCCCAGGAGATAGCCGCCATCTACTGTGAGGCAAATACCCGTGGTGTAGCTGGAGGCCGGCGATACCAGATAAAGCACGGCACCCGCCATTTCATCCGGCTGGGCGACACGCCCCATAGGCACATGCTTGAGCAGTTCTTTCAGGATGCCGTCATTTTTCATGAGCGCGGAAGCCAGCTTGGTATCCGTCGGGCCCGGCAGCAGCGCATTCACGCGTATGCCCAGCGGTGCGACTTCCTTGGCAAAGGATTGCGTCATGGAAATCACGGCAGCCTTGGTAATGGAATAAATGCCCTGGCCAAAACCCGGCAGCTTGCCGTTGACCGAGGCCACATTGACGATGGCACCGCCACCGCCTTTTTCCATCAGCTTCACGGCGCGTGCCGACATGAAGAAATAGCCACGGATATTCACATCCACAGTCTTGGTATAGGCACCGAGATCGGTGTCCTGTATGGGTCCGAAATAGGGATTGGTGGCGGCATTGTTGACGAGAATGTCGAGACGGCCATGCTTTTGCTGCACGGCAGCAAACAGCGCATCGATCTGGTCCATTTCACCGATATGGCAGCCCATGGCTTCAGCACTGCCGCCGGACTCGCGTATGGAGGCCGCCACTTCTTCGCAGGCCTCGGCCTTGCGGCTGACGAGAATGACATGGGCGCCCTGCCCGGCCAGCAGACGGGAAATGCCTTCACCTATGCCGCGGCTGGCGCCGCTGACGAGTGCAATCTTGCCTTTGAGATTAAAGAGTTCAGTCATGGTTCTTCTCCTGTTTTGAAAGGAGGGTTTGAAAAGCGTTGGCGAGGCAGCCAGCGCAAGGCAAAAACTGGCGAAGAAGCGGAGTTTACAAGGAGTAAATGAGCATTCTTCGCCAGTTTTTAACACCGCGATGGCAACGCAGGTAGCTTTTCAAATCCTCCTATCGGTAGGTAATCAGGGAGGCATCGTTATGCACATCAAGGTGCGCGGTGCCATTGAAGGATTGCAGCGTGGCCTCACCGGTGCGGTAGAGCACACGCGTCACACTGCTGTTGATGGTGATGGCATTGAGGGCAAAGCTGTTGGCATCGGAGAAATCCAGAATAGCTTGCACCATCACGCTGACCACACCACCCGAGGTGAAGACGATGGCATCACCACCGGGTTCGCGCAGAGTGGCAAAAGAATCGCGTACACGCTGGCGGAAAACCGACCAAGATTCGTTGTATTCGCTGTCATGTTTACCTTCATGCCAGCGTGCTACGGCTTCTATGAAGATCTTGTGGAAGGCCTGGCGTGGACGTGGCGTTTCCGCCAGGAATTTCGCCAGTGCTGCCTTGTCGCCAAACAAGGGCCAGTACACTTCCAGCACGTTTTCGTGATCGAACTCGGCAATGCCGGGCAGGGTTTCATATTCAAAATTGCGGCCGAAACCCTGGCTGAAAGACTCCAGGCTTTCGCGGTGACGGCGCATGGGGCCGCAGATGACGCGGCCGGGCTCCATGCCGCGCTCCTTCCACCATTCGCCCAAGAGCTGGCACTGGCGCATGCCGAGGCCGGAAAGTGCATCGTAATTGTCGGCGCCAAAAGAAGCCTGGCCGTGTCGTACGAGATAAAGCGTTGCCATCAGATTTTCGAAGCCTTGATCAGGTTGAGGCAGCGCTGCTCCAGGTAATTCACCATGAAGCCGAACTGCGCGAAAGCGGGATTGTCGGTTTGCTTGTGGTAGTAGCGATACCAGATTTGCTGGGCAATGACGGCCAGACGGAAAATGCCGTAGATGTAATAGAAATCCACGCTCTTGATCTTGTAGCCGGTCTTGTTCAGGTAATAGGCCACGACCTCGTCACGCGTCATCATGCCGGCGGCATTGCTGGGCTGACGGCGCATGCCCTGCAGCACGGGATCATCGTCTGCCTGTATCCAGTAGGTGAGCACGCAGCCCAGCTCCATGAGCGGATCACCCAGGGTGGCCATTTCCCAATCGAGCACGCCTATGACTTTGGCCGGATCCTGCGCATCCAGTACCACATTATCCAGGCGCCAGTCATTGTGGATCAGGGTGATGGCCGCTTCCTGCTCCGGCTTCTTTTCATCCAGCCAGGCAATCACCGCCTCGAAATCATTCACATCGGGCGTGCGTGCCTGACGGAAACGCTCGCTCCAGCCGCTGATCTGGCGCGCGATATAGCCCTCGCCTTTGCCCAGACTGTCGAGGCCGGCGGCCTTGATATCCACCTTGTGCAATTCGATGAGCTTGTCGAGAAAGCTCTGACAAAGCTCGCGTGTTTTTTGCGGCGTGAGCA
>JASLCO010000276.1 GCA_030146505.1 Moraxellaceae bacterium | reverse complement strand
TCCCGCTCTCCAACTGGACCGAGCTGGATATCTGGCAGTACATCTATCTGGAAAACATCGAAATCGTCCCGCTGTATTTCGCCGAAGAGCGCGAAGTCATCGAACGTGACGGCACGCTCATCATGATCGACGACGAGCGCATCCTCACCTATCTCTCGGATGAAGAGAAAAAGAATATCCAGAGGAAGTGGGTGCGTTTCCGTACGCTGGGCTGCTATCCGCTGACTGGTGCCGTGGAGTCCAAGGCGGCCACGCTGCCTGAGGTCATCCAGGAAATGCTGCTGACCAAGACTTCCGAGCGCCAGGGCCGTGTCATCGACCACGACTCCTCTGGCTCCATGGAAAAGAAAAAGATGGAGGGTTATTTCTGATGTCCCATCAATCCGATCTCATCGCCGACGACATCCTTGGTTATCTCAAGCAGCACGAGAACAAGGATCTGCTGCGCTTCATCACCTGCGGCAATGTGGACGACGGCAAGTCCACGCTCATCGGCCGCCTGCTGCATGATTCCAAGCTGATTTTCGAAGACCAGCTGGCCGCCATCCAGAAGGACTCGCAGAAGTACAACACCACGGATGAGGAAATCGATCTCGCCCTGCTGGTGGACGGCCTGCAGGCCGAGCGCGAGCAGGGCATCACCATCGATGTGGCCTACCGTTATTTCTCCACGGACAAGCGCAAGTTCATCATTGCCGACTGCCCGGGCCACGAGCAGTACACACGCAATATGGCCACCGGTGCCTCCACCAGCAATCTGGCCATCATCCTCATCGATGCGCGCTACGGCGTGCAGACGCAGACGCGCCGCCACAGCTATATCGTGAGCCTGCTCGGCATCAAGCACGTCATCGTTGCTGTCAACAAGATGGACATCGTCGATTTCAGCGAAGATGTCTTCAACCGCATACGCGACGACTACCGCCAGTTCGCCAATGATCTGCACATTCCCGATATCCACTTCGTGCCCATGTCGGCACTGCGTGGCGACAATGTGGTGAATGCCAGCGAGAAGACCCCTTGGTACAAGGGCGAGACCCTGATCCAGTTACTGGAAACCGTGCAGGTCTCGCAGGACGTGGCGCTGGATGCTTTCCGCCTGCCCGTACAGTTCGTGAACCGCCCCAATCTCGATTTCCGTGGCTTCTGCGGCACCATCGCCGCCGGCTCCGTGAAAGTGGGTGATGAAGTCACCGTGCTGCCCTCCGGCCGCAAGAGCCGGGTGAAGGAAGTGCTGACGGCACAGGGCGAAGCACCGCTGGCCTTTGTCGGCCAGGCCGTGACCCTGACGCTGGAAACCGAAATCGACATTTCCCGCGGCGACATGATCGTGCGCAGCAATGAGTCGGCTCCGGCTGTCTCGCAAGCCTTCGACGCCCATGTGGTGTGGATGAACGACAGCCCGCTGACCGTGGGCAAGGAATACAGCTTCAAGCTGGCCGGCAAGGCCGTGTTCGGCCGCGTCGAGAGCATTCTTCATCGTGTCGACATCAACTCGCTGGAGCACATCGACTCCCCCCAGCTGGGCCTGAACGAGATCGGCCTCTGCCGCATCGTGGTCAATGCCCCGGTGGCCTTCGACAACTACCGCGACTGCCGCGGTACCGGCAGCCTCATCATCATCGACCGTCTCAGCAATGCCACGGCTGGAGCCGGCATGATTGCCGCTGCTGCCCAGGCGGATCTGGGTAATCTCAAGGCTCGTAATATCGGGCTATTGAAAGGGATTCCGGCCGAGGAGCTGCATGCCTTTGTTGTGGCTTATTATCCGGAGTGGGGAGTGAATGCTTGGAAGGATTGAGACTTCGGGCCATCTGCGAGGGGTGAAGAGCCTCAGATGCTTGTCCTGAAGGGTTTCGTTTTGGGGCTGTCCGAGCTCAGTACTTTTTGTAAGTGGCGTCTCGTGCGTGATCGTGATGTGGCTGATTGCAGTCATGTCTGGCTGATCGGGCCAAATTGGCTGGGAAGGCCTCTGGTGGCAGATGGAGGGCTGCGGTGAATGGCCAGTATCCCTGAGGTTGGCCGGGCCGCCGGTTACATTGCAGTGGGTGGCTTTAGGTGCTGGAGGCATGTTAGCATCGCGCCAGCTAATCCGGGGTGTATCGGCACGTACTAGGGCTAATGCGATGATTGGATTGGAGCATTTCCGAGTCGTGGCAGGCAATTTGATTATGGATGGAGTGATCTCATGAAGAAGTTTGTTTTGGCATTGGGCCTGGCTGTTGTCTCTATGGGCGCTTCCGCCGCTGAAGAAGCTGTGGGTGCAGGAGTGGGTGGGCTGGCGGGAACGGTGGTTGCACCGGTTGTCGTTACAGCTGCGGTGGTTGGCGTGGCTGTTACTGCTGCTTCCAGCAGCACCACGGGTACCACTGGAACTACAGGCACCACGGGTACGAACTGAGTAATACCAAAGTTCCATACTGCTTTTGATGAAAAACAGGCCGGGCAATTGCTCGGCCTGTTTTTTCTAGCCTCTCACCATGCGCGAAAACCATGTGCGAAAAGGGGCGCCAGTGGGAGGTTTTTAGGCAATGCCTGGTTTTTTGCGAGCGCTACGTCCTGTTGTGCCGGCTTTCGTTACTTTCCTGGCTGGCTGTGCTTTTGCTCCGGGGCAATACGTCAAACCTGATAGCTGGTTTTCCAGTTCGGACAAGCCCGAGGTTGAGGTTATCCCCATTACTCCTCGACTGGTGGCTACCCAGGAGCCAGTAGTCGAGTCCGATGAAGGCTTGCCTGCCGCCCTTCTGGCATACCAGCCCGGTCCCTATCTGGTTGGTTCCGGGGATTCGCTGTACATCACTGTTTGGGATCACCCCTAGCTGACTGTCCCTACAGGAACACAGATCAATAACTCCGATGTCAACGGGCGCGTAGTTGGTGCTGACGGGAATATTTTCTATCCCTACATCGGTCTGGTCAGTGTGGCGGGAAAAACGGTTGACCAACTGCGTGAAGAGATTGCGAAGCGGCTAGCGAAATACATTGAATCACCGCAAGTGGATGTTTCGGTGATTCGGTTTGCCAGCCAGAAAGTGTTTTATTCCGGCGCTTTCCAGGCCTTGGCTCCACAGCCTTTGACCAACGTACCCATGTCATTGGCAGAGGCTATTGGCCGTAGCGGGATCAATCCGGAGCTTGCCAATCTGGCTGGTTTCGAGCTGATCCGCAACGGTATCCGTTACAGGCTGAATCTTGATCGTTTGTCGCTAAACGGGCGAGCCCTCGCCGCTGTTCAACTGATGCCTGGCGATACGCTTTATCTCCCTTATAACGACCGGCAGAAGGTCTATGTCATGGGTGAGGTGAACCGGCCTCTCGCCATTCCCTTCAAGACGGGCGACATCAGTCTGGCCAGTGCGCTGGCCGCCAGTGGTGGCTTGAGCCAGGTTTCTGCCAATCCCCATTCGGTCTACGTAATCCGCGGGGTTGAGCGGGAAGGGGCTGGCATGGCGACTACGGTTTACCAGCTAAATACCAACTCGGCTGTTGCCCTTTCCATCGCGGATCGTTTTCTCATGAGTCCGGGTGACGTGCTGTACGTCGGCCCCGCCCAGATCACTCGCTGGAATCGCGTCATCAGCCAATTGCTGCCTTCGGCATCATTGGTCAAGACGACTCATGATGTTCAGGATTGATCGTGTCTGAGTTCATTTAAGGCTTGCATGTCATGCGGTTCCTGGCATCTCTGGCGATTGGTCTCGGCTTTTGCCTGACTGCTTGTTCGCAGTTGGGCGGGGGTAGTGTCGAGACTGTCAGGCTCGCGTTGGCAGGAAATAGCTTGAATGTTGATGAAAGCCGCTTGCAGCGAGGTATTGCATATGCTCGTGCAGAGATTGGTAAAAGCAAGCTTTTGATCGGGCGTGATCCAGTTTCCGACAGTGGAAGAGAAACATGGTATACCGCTGGCAATCAGGTCCTGATATTCGAGCATGGATTGTTAAGGGGAACGGCGGGGATGCCGTTGGATTTGATTGATATCCGCTATCCAAAGCCCCATCCGCTGACCACAGGGCTGCAAGGTCTTGTTCTACCGGTCGAGTTTCTCCGGGAAGTTGATCGGTCTGGGCAGTATCAAGAAGTCAGCCGATACCGCCTGGAGGATTGTGGGCTTGAGGGCTTGAAGACTTGGGGTGTCGATGGCCCTGTACGTTGTTTGCGAGAGATTCTCGTGGATAGCAATGTACCGAATCCCTTGCCTGGCAATACTTACTGGATTTCGGAGAGCACAGGTGAATGGCGGCAGAGCCGGCAATGGATTGACTCGGCCTGGCCCGTATTGTTGCAGCCGAGACCTGGCGCGGTAGCCCCTCTGGTTCCTTACAAGGGCAGTGCGGCTATGGAGGAATCCCGGTCTTCTCGTCTGGTTGCCCCCCACTCGATGCGTTTGAGCAGGCTTTTGCTTGATTATCCTGTGCCGGCAATACGTCGTCCGGTAGCAGCCTGGCTATCGCGTAATGCAGAGCTTGAGCAACGTCAGCAAAAACGTGGCGTTCTCTTTGATCTCGATCAGACCCTGCAGTTTAAAGAGGATATGGCGCCTGAGGTCCGCAGACGCTTGCAATATTTCCAGGCACAGGTGGCTGCCATGCCGGTGACAGGGCGCAAGCCCCTGCCAGTGCTGGAACCCCGCTGGTTGGTGCTCAACCCTGCTCATGACAAGGTTTTTGAGGGAGGGGACCAGTTATTGCGCAAGTTGCGCATGCCTACAGACGTGTTGATTGTCGGCAATGTGCCGGCCCCTTGCCGTCTTGCCATCAATGCGCCTGTAACCGTTGTTGCCTTGCTGAAAACATGCATACCCGGAGAGCCCTTGCCGGATGCCGTGTATATGATCGATCCGGAAGGAGCAATATCTTCTGTCAACGTTGCCTTATGGAATCGGGCGGATCGGTTTGTGCAACCCGGAGACCTCCTCTACCTCCCTTTTCCGGGGTACGCCAATCACAGCGGTAATCCCGATGCCGACCAGGACATGGCCCAATGGTTGGCAACACAGTTTGATCCGGTTGATTCGCTGCAGCAGGACCATCTTCGATGAGATGTCTCTGGCTGCTCGTCGTTTCCATGAGTCTGGCTAGCGGTAGCCTGTGGGCGGCTCCATTTCAGCCAACGGCCAGCGATTGGGGTGGTGCTGGTCTCTTGCAGACACCAACGGCCCGTATGTCTGAAGCAGGTGAAGTAGGATTTACCTATAACAGGACCGCCCCCTATACCCGTTACAATTTTGCCCTCCAGCCCTTTGACTGGCTGGAAGGTGGTTTTCGCTATATTGATGTGGAAAACCGCCTTTACGGCGCTGCCATTGCCGGGGCGCAGTCTTATAAAGACAAGAGCATCGATGCCAAGCTTCGCCTGTGGCAGGAGTCACGTTACTTGCCACAGGCGGCCGTCGGGGTGCGCGACATTGGCGGTACGGGACTGTTCTCCGGCGAATATGTAGTGGCCGGGAAGCGCTTTGGTCCGCTTGACGTCAGCCTTGGGCTGGGCTGGGGATACCTCGGTGCCCGAGGAGATTTCCGGAATCCGCTGGCACTTGTTTCCGACAAGCTTGAGACGCGGCCAAAGACCGCTGTCGTCACTGGTACACCCAACTCATCCGATTATTTTCGTGGCCGGACCGCCCTTTTCGGCGGCATCCAATACCAGACCCCGTTTTCTCCTGTGCTTCTCAAACTCGAATATGAAGGCAACGATTACCAGTCCGAGCCGCAAGCCAACAACCAGAAGCAGGATAGCCCTCTCAATTTTGGGGTTGTCTACCGGGCTGCGCCGGCGCTGGACCTGCAGGTTGCCTGGGAAAGGGGTAATACCGCCATGGTCGGGTTTACCTTCCATGCTAATCTGTCACGGCTGAAGCCGATGCCGAGGCCATCAGAGCCACCTCCTCTCCCTCTCGCGCCTACGCCTGTGACGGCAGGGCCCGTCGACTGGCAGCCAGTAGCAGGCCAGCTTGAAGGCAATGCCGGATGGCGCGTGCGCCGTCTCCGGCAACGGGGCTCCGAATTGATCCTTGAGGGAGAGCAGCAACGGTACCGGGATGTGGGCGAAGCGATGGACAGGACAGCAAGAGTGCTGCAGGCCCACGCCCCGGCTGACATTACCTCGTTTACCGTAGAAAAAGAGGATCATGGCTTGCGGGCGGCGGACTGGTCCGTGGATCGCCAAGGTTTCATTGATGGAGCGAGCGGTAATGCTTTGCACGAAGCCGTGCCCTGGCAGACTTCTCCTCCTGCTCTGCTGCGTGCCGATACCTTGTTGGCACCTGAAGCC
>JASLCO010000261.1 GCA_030146505.1 Moraxellaceae bacterium | reverse complement strand
AGCAGCAGCCATGTGAATGCCTGCACGGTTGCCTGCCATCCCCGGCCCTGCCTCTGCCTCATTCGTCCCTACCTGCAATCCTTGTGGCCTGACTCGATTCCGCCGCCATTAAAGCGGAGCAGGCAGGCAAAGGCCAGTGCCGCCGGCAGACAAAAACCGGCACTGTGTCATGTTGTGCCCGACCCATGGCTGCCGGCTCCTGCCTTGCATTAAGCTAGCGCCGCCGCGAAGACGGCCGGCAGACAACCATCACGGAAAAAACAGGGAGCGCCACATGTGGGGGAAAATCCGCGAGAGCTTGCACAGCATGCCGGTCTGGCTGGGGCTGGGCATCGTGCTGGTGGTGCTGGTATTGCAGGTGCTCAGCCTGGGCGAGGACAGCCGCCTCAGCCAGCGTCTGGCCAAGCCACTGACACGTTTCGACACCCTGATTTATGACTGGCGATTCCAGTTGCTCACGCCGCAGCGACCGGAAGGCGCCGTTCCCATTGTGGTGGTCGATATCGACGAGGCCACCATCAAGCGTGAAGGCTGGCCCTGGTCCCGCGACAAGTTCGCCCTGCTGGTGCGGCAGCTCGAAGCCGAAGGTGTTCCCCTCATCGGCTTCGACGTGGTGTTTTCCGAGCCCGGCAAGAATCCGGTGGAAGACCTGCTGCGCAGCGATGGTCTGTCCGAGGCCCTGCGCGCCGAACTGGCGGCCAAGCGCGAACAGTTCGACAGCGATGCCAAGTTTGCCGCCGCCGTCTCCACCAGCACGGTGCTGGGGTATCTCTTCCATGCCGACGGCGTGCAGGTGGGCCGTCTGCCCCCGCCTTTCCTGACGCTGGAAAAAGACGAGGCGCCGAACTGGCGCGTCGGTTTCCTGCCGGACTACACCAGCAGCCTGCCGACACTGATGGACAAGGCGCTCTCGGCCGGCTTCTTCAGCACGCTGCCGGACCGCGATGGCGTGATACGCCGCTCGCCGCTGGTGCTGCGCAATGACACCGGGCTTTACACGTCGCTGTCGCTGGAGCTTGCCCGTCTTTATCTCAAGGCGCCTTTCATCAAGCTGCAGACGCAGCGCTGCCGTGGCAGCCAGACCTGCCTGGAAAGCATACAGGTCGGCGACAGCCTGATACGCACCGACGAACGCGGCAGCGTACTGGTGCCCTACAAGGGCCGCCGCGAAAGCTTCACGTACGTCTCTGCCGCCAAGGTGCTGCATGGCGAAGTGCCCAAGGGCATCCTGAATGGCGCCATCGTGATTGTCGGCACCTCGGCACTGGGACTTGCGGATTTGCGTACCACGCCGCTGGAAACCCAGTATCCCGGCGTCGAGGTGCATGCCAACCTGCTCGACGCCATCCTGCAGAGCACGGCCGGCCACGATTATTTCTATGTGCGCCCGGACTGGGAGCCGGGTGCCACCTTCCTCATCGTGCTGGTGTCCGGCCTGCTGCTGGCCTTCATCCTGCCCCGCCTCGAGCCCGGCTACATGCTGCTGGTGACCAGCGCCTGGTTCGTGGTTCTGCTGCTGGGCAATTTCGCCCTCTGGAAAGCGGCCAGGCTGGACTTGCCCATGGCCGCCATCCTGCTCACGGCCTTGCTGATTTCCACCTTCAACATTGCCTACGGCTTCCTGCGTGCCAACAACCAGAAGCGCGAGATCAAGGCCATGTTCGGCCAGTACGTGCCGCCAGCGCACGTGGAAGAAATGCTGGCCAATCCCGATGCCGTGACGCTGGACGGCGAAAGCCGCGAAATGACCGTGCTCTTCTCCGACATCCGCAGCTTCACCACGATTTCCGAAGGCCTGTCGGCGCAGGACCTGAAACAGCTGCTCAACCGCTATTTCACGCCGATCACGGAAATCATCTTTGAAAACAACGGCACCATCGACAAATACGTGGGCGACATGGTGATGGCGTTCTGGAATGCCCCGCTGGTCGATGCGCAGCATCCGCACCACGCCATCCAGGCGGCGCTGGCCATGCAGAAAAAGGTGGACGAGCTGGCGGCGCAGTTCGTGGCGGACGGCCTGCCCGAGGTGCACATCGGCATCGGCATCAACACCGGCTTCATGAACGTGGGCGACATGGGCTCGGAATTCCGCCGCGCCTACACCGTGCTCGGTGATGCCGTGAATCTGGGCTCGCGTCTGGAAAGCATCACCAAGTTCTATGGCGCGAAAATCCTCGTGGGTGAAACCACGCATGCCCAGGCCCCGGAATTCCTGTACCGCTGCGTGGACCGCATCATCGTGAAGGGCAAGACCGAGCCCATCACCGTGTACGAGCCGGTCTGCCTGCTGGCCGATGCCAGCGCCTCGCGCCGCGAACGCGTGGAGCGCTACAACGAGGCGATTGGCTATTACTTTGCCCGGCAGTGGGATGCGGCGGAAAGCATCCTGCGCGAACTGGCCGCGCAAGACCCGGAGCGCGTGCTCTACCAGGTTTTCCTGGGCCGCATAGAGGAATTGCGCCAGCACCCGGAGCTCACCATGAGCTGGTCTGGCGTGTACGAGCACAAGAGCAAATAAGGCTTGGGCCGGTAGCGGGGCTGCCGGCCGGGGTTTCCAATAAGTTTTAGAGCGCCATGGAAAAGCTAACGCCGAAAAATAAATTCTTGCTAAGTACATTCTCTCTCATGATGTCAGTCACTGGGTGCGTGGGCCTTATCTCAAATGGCGCATCCATGTGTGGAGGCAGAGTGTCGAGCTTTAGCTGTCACTCTTATTCCGGCATTAAGGCGGATATTCTAAGCCTTATATTTATCGGGGCAGCGACATTAGCCATTGCTCATATGCTTCAACTAAGTGGCCACATCAAGGCAAGGAAAGCCCTATTTGGCATATATGCCATTAGCTCAATATCATTTCTTGCTGTAAAAGCACTCTAACAAGTCAATCCAGCCGACCCCGTACCGGGGCGGCTGAATTCCAACGTTATGCCCCATTAGAGGCAGGCTGTGAATATAGATAAACTTGTAAATAGATTCCGGATCGCAAGCCGAGAGCTATTCAATAATTATTTCCTTGAGCATTTCCTAGAAAATGAGGATTGGGATTTCTATGAGCTCTTCACTTGCCTTGAAGAAAACCTGTTTCATGCCCTCGTAACATCTCGGCTTAGCATTCAAAATATCAAGTATGGCTGTTACCCACAGGACGAAATTGAAGTAATTCCCAGCGAGCTCTGTACTGTCGGCATCCCAATACTGCTAAATCGAGATACCAGCTCCGGATATTGGGATCATGCAATTAGCAGGACCGAGACTGGCTGTGTATTTGGCTTCCTTTCATTTTTTGATTGGGATCAAAAAGCGTATAAAGATAATCGCTATGTCAGAGTATTGGTAAAGTCTTGGCCAGAGCGTCCAGAGCTTATAGGCAAGCATGCCCTCATAGAGACTATTTATGTTTCGTATAGAAAGGCATAACAAGTTCGCGTAGGTTGGGTTGAGGCGCTTCGTGCCGAAGCCCAACATGATGCCGGAGGCATTACAACGTACCGTGAATATGACCTTGGGTTATTTTCACGGTGAATTTTCTTTGCAAGGGCATCTGCTGGGCTGACAAAAGCCAGTCCTGCCTTATGGTTTGGCGCTGTCTGCGCGAAACAAACCGTCGTCATTCCCGCGTAAGCGGGACAAAAGCCCGAAGGGCATTGAACAGCCGCAGGCTGGCCCCGAAGGGGTGAGCGCAGCGAATAATCTCCAGAATAGAGAGCCGAATCGGATCAAGGAGATTCCTGCTTGCGCGGGAATGACGGGCTTTTTCTGTCTGGTGAGGGTTGTCGTGTGTAAAGGCTTTTGAAGCGAGCCCTCAGCCCAGCGGGTTTTCCCCTGCCGCTTCTTCCTGAAAAACCTCATGGCTGTTGGCGGCACGCAAGTGGTGCAGGCGCTGGTTGCGCACCTGGCTGGGTGTGTCGCCTTTCCATTCCTTGAAGGCCCGGGTGAAGGTGGCCTGGTCGCTGTAGCCGACGAAATCGGCAATGCGTTCGATGCTGATGGTGGTGGTGGTGAGATAGCGCATGGCAACCTGCATGCGCACGTCCAGCCGGATGTGGTTGAAGCTCATGCCGCAGTCGGAAAGACGGCGGCGCAGGGTGCGTACGCTCATGCCCAGTGCCGAGGCAATGTCTTCGGCGCTGCTGGCATGGCGCAGCTGGCTGAGGATTTTGCCGCGCAGCCTCACGACAAAGCCGTGCTCATGGAAAGGGTCGGTCGAGGCGGCCTCGGCGGTCATGGCGACCGTGCCATCGTCGTTTCCTGCCAGAGAGGCATGGCCGGTCAGCAACTGCACGGCGGCGGCATAGAAGCGGATTTCATTGCTGTCGTGATCATTGTTGATCTCGATTTTCAGCAGATGCTGCGCCGTGGCCACATCGGCAAAAAGATCGTGCCGGCAATGGATGACGATATTGCGTATGACGGCCGAGCCCAGGGTATGCAGGCTGGCCAGGAAGGACTGCAGCAGGAAGGTTTCCATTTCCCGCAAGGAAATACGGCAGGAAAGACGGATGCCGAAATAGTCATGGCCGTGGGCGATATCGATATTCATCAGCGGAAAGCGCACACGCAGATAGGCCACGATGCCTTCAATGAGTTCACGGAATTCACCGCGCCAGAGATAGACATGCCCGAGCAGGCCGTGGCTGATGAGGTCGAGGCGCTGGCCGAAACGTACGGCGGGCAAAGTGCGGGACGATAGTCCTATATAGCGCGTGACCAGGGCCTGGGCCTGGCGCAGTGACAGCATGGAGTCCGGCCGTTGCAGCAGGTTGGGGTTGATGCCGGCCTCACGCAAAAGGCTGTCGGTATCGATGCTTTCTTCCTGCATCAATTCCACAAGACGAAGGGCGTAAATGACCGGGAGAATGGGAATGTCATCCATGGCGGCAGATTCTTTTTATTGTTTTTATTATGGCAGCCAGTCTATCCAGTAAGCGGACGGGTGAGAAATATCAGCGGATGAGTGGCATTGACACTCGGTGCTTATGACCGGTTTTGCAAAGAGTCTGGCCGGTCACCGGCGTGACAGCCAGCAAGGGCAATTTCAATAATGGCCGCCCCCGACCGGTACTCATCCAGGAAGGACGCGCCATGCAAAACAACAACAAGCGCAGCAGTCTCGATGCCCGTTTCCATCGCATAGCGGACATCGACGTGCACGACATCCGCCAGATGTATGCGGTGTATTCGCAGTACTACGACAACACCACCTGGGATATTTTCCTGCACGATCTGAGCAAGAAGACCGGTGCCTTCCTGGTTCGCAAGGAAAGTGACGGGCGTGTGGTGGGCTTCTCCACGATCATGAATTGTGAAGTGAAGGTGGGGCGCAAGACCGTGCGCGCCGTGTTCAGTGGCGATACCGTTATCGAGCGTGCCTACTGGGGTTCACGCTGCCTGCAATTCGCTTTCTACAAATACCTGATTGCCGAGAAAGTGCGTAATCCCCGGCAGTCGGTTTACTGGCTGCTGATTTCCAAGGGCTACAAGACCTATCTGCTGCTGGCCAATAATTTCTACAGCTTCTATCCGCGGCCTGATCAGCATGACGAGCATCTGGCCGATATCGTGGATGCCTACTGTGAGCAGATGTTTCCGGGCTATTACGACACGAAAAAAGGCATTCTGGATTTCGGTGCCGACTATCAGCCCCTGCGCGGTGACGTGGCGGAAATCTCCGATCACATGCTGCGTGAAAATCCCAAGATCCGCTTCTTTGAAGAGCGTAATCCCGAATGGCGCCGTGGTACCGAGTTGCCCTGTCTGGGTGAAATCACCTGGGCCTGCCTGGCCAAATTCGCGGCGCGCTATCTTGCCAAGCCGGTGAGCAAGGGCGCGCTGGAAGCACAGACGCTGGCACAGGCATCGGGGCCACGCCGCGCCGGCATTATTTCGGCACTCAAGACCGAGGCCGGTCGCCAGTTGGCCATACGCCGTATTGCCTGATGACATGAGCCCGGTGGCTGTTGATGCCGCCGCCGCTCTTCTTTGCCTGCTGCGCAGAATGCGTTGCCTGAGGAAATGATGCTGACACGACTGACCCACCGGGCCCTGCTATGGGCTTGTCGGCGCGAAGACCGTGCATTTCGCCAGCAGCGCGATGCACTGGAAAAGGTGCAGCGCGCCAAGCTGGCCGAGCTGTTGCGGCTTTGCGGGCAGCCGAAAATGTCCTGGGAAACGTTTCAGGACATGCAGCCCGTGAGCCGTTACCGCGATTGGCATGGACGCATTACGGCACAACGTGAAGGCGGTGATCTGCTTTCCCAGAGCCCGCTGGTGCGCTACCAGCCCACCAGCGGCTCGTCCGAACAGCTCAAGCTGATTCCCTATACCAAACAATTCCTGGGCGAGCTGGACAGCGCCATCGCGCCCTGGCTCTCCAGTCTTTACCGCCAGCATCCCGGCCTGCATGGCGGTGCGCATTACTGGTCCGTGTCCTGGTTGCCGCAAAGCCAACAGGAAGCCATGCGCGGCAATCTCAATGACGACAGCGAACTGCTGGGTGTGGTGAAGCGCGTGCTGGCGGCACAATCGCAGGCTGTGCCGGCAGGTGTGGCCATGGCGCATCGTGCCGACGACGCCATGTTTGCCACGCTCTGCTATCTCGTGGCACGTGCTGATCTGCGCATGCTTTCGGTATGGAGCCCGACTTTTGCCCTGCAGCAATTGCAGTCCCTGCAGCGCTGGGGGGAGGAAATCGCCTGGGTATTGCAGCATGGCAGCTGGGGCGATCGCGCCAATTCCCTGTCGGGTCTGCATGCGCCCAAAGCAGCGCAGCGCGCGAATATCCTGCGCTCGGCATTGGCCGCACCCGCCGCAGAAATGACGCTGCGCCTCTGGCCGCAGCTGGCGCTGGTTTCTGCTTGGGATACGGCTGATGCCGCCATATGGGCTCGCGAATTGCGCCAGCAATTTCCGCATTCGGGCTTTGAAGGCAAAGGCCTTTGGGCCACCGAAGGCGTGGTGACGCTGCCTTATGATGGCGTGTATCCGCTGGCCTATCGCAGCCATGTCTATGAATTCGAGGATCTGGCCAGCGAGCAGATGCTGGCACCCTGGCAGTTGCGCGAAGGTGATGAAGTCAGTCCCGTCATCAGCGGTGGCAATGGTCTTTTGCGTTATCGCCTGGATGATCGTCTGCAGGTCACCGGCTTCTGGGGTAGCGTGCCCTGTTTCCGTTTTCTCGGTCGCCGCTTCGGTGTCGATCTGGTCGGCGAAAAAATGGCGCCGGAAACAGCGCGTGCTGCCATGGCCGCAGCCGGTCAGCGTCACGGTCTCACACCGGTAACGCTGTTGGCGGTTGATAGCCAGGGGCAGGGCAGGCCACGTTATATCGCCCTGTTTTCGCCGCAGCCCGGGGCTGATGCCAGGCCCGCCCTGCATCAGGAAGCCGGCCGTGCCGTGGAAGCAATGCTGGGCCGGCATTTCCATTACGAACTGGCGCGTGATCTGCGCCAGCTTTCTGCCGCTGCTGCTTTTGTATTGCCCGAAGGCTGGAAAAGCTTCCAGCACATTGCCGTGGCCGCCGGCATGATAGAGGGCAATATCAAGCCGGAGCCGGTCAAGCGTGTTACACGTGCGGCCATGCAGATGGTGCTGCCCGAGCTCATGCTGCAATTGCAGCTCACGGAATCCGGTGAAGAAGAGGCAAGGCCTGCACAGCTGGCGGGAGTGGCCTCATGAGCCGCTTTCTCATGCGCGATGCGCAAGCCGCCGACAATGCCGGCCTGCTGCGCCTGCTCGGTGTGGCCCAGCCTTCACGCGGGCTTATGCTCACTTTTGAACGCGCCCCGGATTATTTTCACTCTGTGGCCGTCACGCATGAAAAACCCAAGGTGCTGGTGGCAGAGCGTAGCGAGGATGGCGAGATCGTCGGTGTGGCCAGCTTTGGCACGCGCCAGCTTTTCATCAATGGTGAAGAGCAGGCGGTGCGCTATGGCTCCGACCTGCGCATAGCGGCAGAGCACCAGGGCAGCCGGCTCATGATCTATATCACGCGTGCCGTGCGTGAAGTGCTGAAAGAGCAGGGCTGGTACCAGGCCATCATTCTTGAAGACAACCAGCGCACCCGCGAGGTGCTGGAAGGCGCGCGCGCCGGCCTGCCGCAGTATCGCGCCCATGCAGGTCTTGAAACCTGGACGTTGAGCGGACGCAAACGCAAGGCTGCCGCTGCCAAAGCATTCAGCGTACGCAAAGCCAGCCTCGACGATATTCCTGCCATGAATGCTTTCCTGCGTGACATGGCGCGTCATTACCAGTTCCTGCCGGCCTATGATTTTTCCGGCCTGCTCACAGGCGCTGCCTATTTCCGCGGGCTTGCTCTCTATGATTTCCTGCTCCTGCACGATGCGCAGGGTCTGCGTGGCATGGTGGCCTTGTGGAACCAGAAAGCGTTCAAGCAGACGCGTGTCGTTGGCTATAACGCGCTGATGACCCTGCTGCGTCCTTTCTACAATCTTTGGGCACACAGCTTTGGCGGTTTTGTGCTGCCGCCCGCAGGTGAAGCTTTCTCTTATCGCGTCCTGCACTCCCTGCTGACCGCGCCAGATGATCCGGCTGCCTTTGATGCCTTGCTGGATGCAGCCTGGGACGAAAGCGGTCGGCGCGATGTGGCGGCAGGTTCACCACGCACCGCGCTCACACTTTCACTGGCCGATGTGGACACACGTCGCACGGCGCTTTCTCGTTTTCGTGCACTTTCCCTGCGCGGTCGTCATTACACCGTTGCCTTCAATGAGGCAGCCCATCCCGAACTGGATTCCACGCGCATTCCCTATTTTGAATGCGGGAGACTTTGATCATGGCAGTGTTTTCGCGGCTAGCCCTCCGTCTTCGTTCCCTGCTGGCAGGCATGAGCCGCAAGCGGCGCTGGTCTCTGGCCATGATGTCTTCGGTGGCCGTATTGACGCTGGCTGTGCTGGCCTGGCCGCGCGCCTCCGTGAGCTCCATGGCGGCTGGTCCGCGTGCCATGGAGTTGTTGCCAACGGATGTGGCCGTGGTGCGTCGTGACAGTCTGGATGGCAAAGTACCTTTCACCGGAACCTTGTCGCCAGTGCGACAGATGCTGCTCAACGCACGCGTGGCCGGAGAAGTGACGGATGTGCCGGTGCGCGAAGGCCAGTCGGTTGCCGCTGGCGCCCTGTTGCTGCGTCAGGACAATCGCGAAATGAGTGCGCGCCTGGCCCAGGCGGAAGCCTCGGTGCAGTCCACCAGATCCGAGCTGGAGAATTCCAGGGCGCAGTACGAAAAATTCCTGCAGCTTTCCATGAAAAGCTATTTTGCGCGCAGTGAGCTGGAGCGCGCCAATACCCAGGTCGAGGTCTACCGCTCCCAGCTCAAGGCGAATGAAGCGGCGGTGGTGATGGCGAAAAAATCCTTGCAGGACGCCAGCCTGATGGCTCCTTTCTCCGGCATCGTGGCCGAGCGCATGGTGGAGCCGGGTCAGCTGGTCATGCCCAATACGCCGCTGCTGCGTGTGGTGGATCTGCGCGAGATGGAACTGGCCATACAGCTGCCATCTTCGGAAATGGCGCGTGTGCGCAATGGCCAGAAAATCACCTTCCAGGTGGATGCCTTCGGCGATGAGGTTTTCACGGCCACGGTGGTGCGTATCAATCCCATGGCCAAGGTGAGCAATCGCAAGATCACGGTTTATGCCGCCGTGGCCAATGCCGACATGCGTTTGCGCGGCGGACTTTTCGTGCACGGTCAGCTTGATGACAGCAATGTCGCCACCGGCCTTGTCATTCCTGCCACGGCCGTGCAGACGGTGGAAGGCAAGACCGGAGTCATGGTCATACGCCAGAAGCAGCTGGCCTGGCAGCCCGTCACCCTGGGTGCCAGTGATGACCGCAGTGCGCAGGTCATGGTGAAAGACGGTCTGCAGGAAGGCGAGACCGTGCTGGCCACGCGTATTTCTCCACATCGTGCCGGTGCGCCGGTACGTATGGCGGATTATGCGCAAGGCAGTGAGGAAAAATCCGTCGCCAGCAGCAAGGTGGAATAAGCCATGTTCCTCACACGCCTGTGCATACGTCACCCGGTGCTGGCCATCATGATGATGCTGGCACTGATGGTGCTGGGTATTTTTTCCTGGCGTGCGCTCAGCGTCGAGGAATATCCGGATATCGAATTTCCCTATGTGGTAGTGACCACCAATTACCCCGGTGCCTCGCCCGAGGTGGTGGAGAGTGATGTCACCCGCCGTATAGAAGAAGCCATCAATACTGTGCCCGGTGTGAAGCGCATCATCTCGACTTCCTATGAAGGTCAGTCGCGTATTGCCGTGGAGTTTGTGCTGGGTGTGCCCATCGCCGTGGCCGTGCAGGATGTGCGCGACAAGGTGGCCGCCGTCAAAACCCGTTTCCGTGACGAAGTCAGCGAGCCACTGGTCGAGCGCTATCGCCCGGATGAGGCGCCGGTTTTTTCCATCGCCTTCATGGCGCGCGACATGTCACCGCGCGAGCTCAGCACGCTGGTGACGCAGCAGGTGTTGCGCCGCCTGCAGAATGTGCCGGGGGTGGGACGTGTGGATGTGGTCGGCGCCGTGCCGCGCGAAATCCGTGTCGAGCTCCTGCCTGAACGCATGGAAGCACTGGGCGTGGGCGTGGATCAGGTGGTTGCGGCCTTGAAGCGCGACAACGCCGAATTGCCGGCGGGCACGGTCTCGCTGGGTGCACAGGAGCGCATGGTGGAAATTACCGGGCGCATGGCGCATCCGGAAGATTTCCGTTCGCTGGTGGTGGCCGTGCGTGGCCAGACGGCCATTACCCTGGATCAGGTGGCGCGTCTGGTGGACGGCGAACAGGAGGCGCAATCGCTGGCCCTGCTCAATGGTCGTCGTGCCATCAGCGTGGACATCGTGAAAATGTCCGGCACCAACACCATTGCACTGGTGGATGGTCTCAAGGCACAGATGGAAACCCTGCGCGACATCCTGCCCGACGGTGTGGAAATGGTGCCGGTGGCCGACACTTCGCGCAGCATACGTGCCTCGCTGGACGATGTGCAGAAAACCCTCGTGGAGGGCGCCATACTGGCGGTGGTGATTGTTTTCCTTTTTCTGGCGTCTTGGCGCTCCACGGTCATTACCGGTCTCACCCTGCCGATTGCCTTGCTGGGTACCTTGTTCTGTCTTTATGCCTTCGGTCTCACACTCAACACCATGACGCTGATGGCACTGTCGCTGTCCATTGGTCTTCTGATTGACGATACCATCGTGGTGCGCGAGAACATCGTGCGTCATGCCGCCATGGGCAAATCCCATAAGCAGGCGGCGCTGGATGGCACAAAAGAAATTGGTTTGGCGGTGCTGGCCACCACGCTCACCATTGTGGCGGTCTTTCTGCCCGTGGCGTTCATGGGTGGAATCATAGGCCGCTTCTTCTACCAGTTCGGTGTAGCCGTTTCCTGTGCCGTGCTGCTCTCCATGCTGGTGAGCTTCACCCTGGATCCCATGCTTTCCAGTCGCTGGCCGGACCCGGATGCGCATGCGACGAAAAACAAGGGCAACAGCAATCTGGACAAATTGCTGCGCGGTTTTGATGCTGGCCTGGAAAAACTCTCACGGCACTACGAAGCCGCCATACGCTGGGCGCTGGCCCATCGTGGCCAGACCCTGGGCTTTGCCGCGCTTTCCCTGCTGCTGGCCATACTCGCGCTGAAGTTTGTCGGCCGCGAATTCGTGCCGGAGCCTGATCTTGGCGAAATTAGCGTGAAATTTTCCACGACAGTGGGTTCGACACTTGAACATTCCGAGCAGAAGGCGCGGCAGGTGGCGGCAATTGCGCGCGAATTCGACGGTGTGAAAGACATCTACACCACCATGAACAGCGGCCTGGATATCGGCAAGCACCGCGTTTCCCTGCGCATCCTGCTCGCGCCTAAAAATGAAAGAAAGCTGTCGCAGAAAGCCCTGGTGGCGGCGCTGCGCAATCGCCTGCAGGACGTGGCTGGTATTGATGTCACTTCGGTGGCGGCAGCCAAGGAGTCCATTGGCGGCCTCAAGCCCATCATGATTTCCCTGCAGGGCACGGACTTGCGTGTGTTGCAGGGAATTGCCGAAAAATTCGGCCCGAAGATGGCGGCCATTCCTGGCGTCATGGACATGGAAAGTTCCTTGCAGGATGCGCGGCCGACGTTGTCGGTACAGGTGGACCGTGCGCGCGCGGCCGATCTCGGCCTTTCCGTGGGCCAGATTGCGGCCGGCCTGCGTCCCCTGCTGGCCGGCGAGGCGGTCACCAGCTGGCAGGCGGAAGACGGTGAAAATTACGATGTGCGTGTGCAGTTGCCGGCTTCGGGACGCGAAAGCGGTAGTGATGTCACGGCGCTGCCGCTGGCTACCAGCAATATCAATCCCGCTACAGGCCAGCCGGAAATGATTACCGTAGGCCAGGTTGCAAAAGTGCGCGAGAGCACGGGCACCACGCAGATCAACCGCCGCAATCTTTATCGCGAAGTCCTGTTCACGGCGAATGTGGCGGGGCGACCCGCCGGTGACGTGGGCGCAGACATAGAGGCGCTGGCGGCCACCATGAAATTGCCGGCCGGTTATCGCATCGTCACCCAGGGCGCCAACAACGACATGAAGGAATCCGTGGGCCATGCCACCACGGCCTTGCTGCTGGGCGCACTTTTCATCTACATGCTGCTGGGCGCGCAGTTCAACAGCTTCCTGCATCCGCTCACCATCATGACCTCGCTGCCCTTGTCGCTGGTGGGAGTGTTCGTGGGCCTGATTGTCTGCGGCAGCACGCTGAATATCTTCTCGCTGATCGGCATTGTCATGCTCATGGGGCTGGTGACGAAAAACGCCATCCTGCTGGTGGATTTCATACAGGAAGCCATACGTGAGGGATTGTCACGCGAGGACGCCATTCTGCGTGCCGGCCGCATCCGCCTGCGTCCCATCCTCATGACAACCGCTGCCATGATTGCCGGCATGATTCCGCTGGCCCTGGGGCTGGGTGAAGGCGCGGAGCAGCGTGCGCCCATGGCGCATGCCCTGATCGGCGGCCTCATTACTTCCACGGTGCTGACACTGATCGTGGTGCCGGTGGTTTACACCTGTCTGGATGATCTCAAGAGCGTATTGCCGCTGCTGTTGCGCAGCTGGCGGCAACGCCAGCCACTGCTGCCGGCTCCTCCGGCGATTGAGGAAGGAAAATCCCTGTAGATGCGAATTCAGCGGAATGTTCGCCCGGAACCATCATGAGTGTGCGAACGCTCCACTGAATGCTCACCTGCGAATACCGGTAAAAAAACCTGAAGAGGGAATACATGAACGACATGGCAAGGATGCCCCCGGCCTCTTCCGTTTTTACCGACACCGTGGGCGCACCGCTGGCCGCCGTGGAAGCCCGGCAGCCGCGTGATGTCGTGGGCATGTGGTATGGCGCCCGCGCACGACTGGGCCTGGATGACCGCATGTGGTTCGGCATTTACGAACATGGCCGCAGCATGCCGCAATGGCATACACGCTCACACCGCTTCAGCGATGGCATTGGCGGACTTGCCCTCCTGCTCCTGGAGCAATACGGCCATGATTGTGGTGAGCTGCCGCAGGGACGTGAAAACCGCAAGCCGCACTGGCGTGAAATATGGCGACCACGCCCACACTTTCCGGTGCCTGCGGGCAAGCCGCAGTGGCGTTTCCTGGCGCCATCGTTGCAGGCCTGCAACAGCCATGTGCCCGTGAGCCTTTTGCTCAGCGTGATGCAGACCCGTGGCGTGGAACAGCGCGCGCGTGAAGCCGGTGTCAGCAGCAGTGTGTGGCTTTTGTGGACGGCGGATGCGGCATCGCGTGCCACGCTTACGGCAGAGGGCAGCGTCAATGCCTGGGTGTTTCCGGTGAACCTGCGCGGGGCGGTGCAGGGCGAGGATGCCTTCACCAATCACTGCAGCGGCCTGCAGCTCAAGCTGGCTCCCGGTCAGGATGCGCAGGTGCTGAAGCAGCAGATCGTGGCGCGTTTTGCACGCCTGGAGCACTGGCGGCAATGGTTGTTGCTGACGCTGGGACGATGGACCGGCCAGCGTGTCATCAATGTTCTTTGTCGAGCCCTGCAGGGACGGCCCGGCCGTTATACCGGTTCCTATTCCAATCTGGGTGAATGGAATGTGCCGGGTCTGGATGGCATCAATGCCACGGCGCCGGGAAGCCCGGCTTATCCGGTGGCGGTGAGCACCGCACTTTGCAACGGGCGCCGCACGCTGGCCTGCCGTCTGCATCCGGTGGTGGGCGGCAATCCCGGCCTTGCCATTGAATTTCTCAAGCGCTGGCGCGGGCTCAGCTTGGGAGTGGAGGCGGGGGACGGCTGAATTTCTTTTTTGCCTGTCGGCTCCGGCTTGTGGCAAGCCCTTGGCATTCGAGATTCTCCGGAAAAAACATCGCCGTTCCCATGCAAGCGGGAATCTTCCGGTCAACAGGAAATGCCGGATTGCGGAGATTCCCGCTTGCGCAGGAGACGCTGGGTGACAAGAGGCTTGCAGTATTTCCCCGATACAGTATCGCTGGATTCATGAAGGCCTTTAATGGCGGGCAATATCGGCCGTGATGCCGGCACAGAGCTGCAGCAGGTCCGGCGGTGCCAGTGCGATTTCCAGTCCGCGCCGTCCGGCGCTCACGAAGATTTCCTCCTGCTGCAGGGCCGACATGTCCAGCACGGTTTTCAGTTTCTTTTTCTGTCCCAGCGGGCTGATGCCGCCGGCCACATAGCCCGTGGCTTTTTCGGCTTCATGCACATCCGCCATTTCGGCTTTCTTGCCGCCACAGGTGGCTGCCAGTGCTTTCAGGTCCAGTGTGCAGGCCACGGGCACGATGGCGACCACCAGCTGCTTGTGGTCCAGCGCTGCGATGAGCGTCTTGAAGACTTTTTCCGGTGGCAGGCCGAGTTTCTCGGCCGCTTCCAGTCCATAAGAGGCAGCAGCGGGGTCATGCCGGTATTCATGCAGGGAAAAAGGGATGCCGGCTTTTTTGGTGGCATTGATGGCGGGAGTCATGCAGATATTCCTTCACTCTTTTGTAGGAGAGGTTTTAGCCGCGATGTTCTTGGGGGAAACAAGTGAGGAGGTGAAATAAGGAAATCCCTCCTGCAGGAGGGTTTCATTTGCGCAGGGCGCGGGGAGTCTGTCCTGTCCAGCGCTTGAAGGCACGGTTGAAGGCGCTTTGTTCGGAATAGCCCAGTAACAATGCAATTTCCGAGAGGGTGAGATGGCCCTGCAGGATGTAGCCGCGCGCCAGCTCGGCGCGGGTACGGTCCAGCAGTTGCTGGAAGTTCAGCTCTTTTTCGGCAAGGCGGCGCTGCAGGGTACGCGGCGACATGGCCATGCGTTCCGAGATTTTTTCCAGAGTGGGCACTCCTTCATGGAGGCAGCGCAGCAATCCTGCCTTGAGGGCTTTTTCAAAACCGTCATTGCTGGGCAGGGCGCGCAGCAGGGATTCGGCCTGGTTTTCCAGCAGGGCGCGCAGGCCCGGGTCGCTGTGCGCGATGCGTTCACCCAGGAAGGATGCCGGGAAGGTAACGAAGCTCAGGGTGCCGCCAAAGCTCACCTTGCCGCCGAAGAAATCCTGGTAGGGGCTGATGTCGGCCGGTGCGGCATTGACGAAATTCACGGCAGTGGGTGCAAGCTCCTTGCCCACCAGCTTGCGCACGATGGTGGTGAAGGCGGCGATGGAGGTTTCATCGGCGAGCTGGCCGGGCAGGCCGTGCTCTATGCCCCAACTGATGTTCACATTGTCGCCGTGTATGGAAACGGCGGCGGGATTGCCGTCATAGACAAGGCGGTCGTAGCGCTCGAAGCGCAGCAGGGCTTCGCCCAGGGTGTCGCAGGACAGGGCGATATAACCCAGCACGCCGGCATGGCGGGGGGCAATGTGCCGGCCTATGGTCAGGCCCAGGGCCGGCTGTGGATTGTCGCGGGCTATGCATTCCAGCAGGCCTATCCAGTCGGCCAGGGGAATGCGGCTGTCCGGCGCCCACTCGTCCAGTTGTGTCCGGCAGGCCGGCGCTGGCAGTTTTTCTGCATCCAGATAATCGCGCAGCATGCCGGTGAGGGCGCCGCTGACATACATGCCGCCAAACATGAATACCTCTTGATTCCTTCTCCGCATCCCGGCCATTCGCCTGCCAGCGAATGGCCGGGATGCGGAGCGGGCCGGGCAGGAACAGTCTGGCGTGAATTGTCAAAAACAAGGCGGCAGCGGGTCAAGTCCGGCATGGCTTGCAGCGTCAGAATGCAGTCATTCCCGACCACTGGCGGGACCGACAACAAGAAGACTGCAGGAGCTCAGTATGCTTGGTTTTCCCATCGCGATCTTTTTTGCCAACGGCTTTGAATGGTATGCCCACAAATACCTGCTGCATGGCGTTCCCAAAAAGGGCCAGCCGCGCCACAGCCTGGCGCCCACCAATATGAAAAGCCACTGGCAGCACCACAAGCTGGTGCGTACCCAGGGCTACTACGACGGTGGCTATGCGGAGGGCTGGAGCAACTGGCGCACGCGCAATGAAATCACCTCGCTGCTCAAGATCACCGGCATTGTCACCCTGGCTTTTCCGGTGGCGCCGTTTTTCGTGCTGGGCAGCTACTACGCCGCCGGCAAGTATTTCTATGTGCACCGTCGCTCGCATCTGGACCCGGAGTGGGGCAGGAAAACCATTCCCTGGCATTACGACCATCACATGAACTCCAACCAGGATGCCAACTGGTGCGTCACCCGTCCCTGGTTCGACTACCTCATGGGCACGCGCGTGATTTCTTCCGATGAGCTGATGGAAAGCAATCCGCTGGGGATCAAGCTGCCGAAATTCGTGGAAAAGCGCGTGAATGTCGCCGCGCGCAAATGGTTGCCGAAAACCTTCGCGCGTCTGGATGCCAACCGTCGCCAGGAGGCCGACAACCGCCGCCGTGGCGTGGACCTGCCCATGCCGGAGGTGACGGCCGCCTGAACGCCGTTTTCCTACAGGCCATGATGCAAAGCGCGGCTGCAGAGCACTTGCAGTCGCGCTAGCGTGCATATTCCGCCCGGCACGGATGCCGGGCCTTCGTTTCAGGGACGATCATGCGCCTCATTTTTGTTTTATCCGGAATTCTCCCTCCTGTATTTCTGTCCATTCTCCTGGGCCTCTGTGTGACCGGCTGCCATGCTGCCGTAGCAGCACCTCCCCTGATGCTGGCCAATGTCTATCACCCGGATATCGAGTTGTCCGGGTACTGGGTCAGCGAAAAAATGGATGGTGTGCGTGGTTACTGGGATGGCCGTCACCTGTTCACGCGCGGCGGTCATCCGGTGGCCGCACCCGCATGGTTTACCGCAGGCTGGCCTGCCGTGCCGCTGGACGGCGAGCTCTGGGCCGGACGTGGGCGCTTCGAGCTGGCTTCTGCCACGGTGCGGGCCCTGCAAGCAGATGAGGCCGGCTGGCGCCAGATGCGTTTCATGGTGTTCGACCTGCCCGCCGAGCCCGGACCGTTCGACGAGCGCCTGGCGCGCCTGCAGACGCTCTTTGCCAGATTGCCCCTGCCCGGCCTGCAAGTGGTGGCGCAAGGGCGTGTGCAAAACCGGAGTGAGCTCATGCGCCGGCTGGATGCCGTGGTGAAGGCTGGCGGGGAAGGGTTGATGCTGCACCGGGGCCGTTCCCTGTATCGCGCCGAACGCAATGATGACCTGCTCAAGCTCAAGCCCTGGGACGATGCCGAGGCCGTGGTGGTGGCGGTGCTGCCCGGCAAGGGCAAGTACGCCGGCATGATGGGGGCCTTGCTGATGGAAACGCCTGCAGGCCGGCGCTTTCGCCTTGGCAGTGGTTTCCGTGATGCCGAACGGCGGCAACCACCTGCGCCCGGCACGCGGCTTACCTATCGTTACCGTGGCCTGCATGCCAGCGGCCTGCCGCGCTTTGCCAGCTTCCTGCGCCTGCGTCCCGAGGGTGACTGAGGGCCTTCATTCGCCGGCCTGAAAGCTGACATAAATTACCCTCTGCATCTGGCAAGCCCCCGGGCTTGCGTGTACTTTCCGGGGTGCTTTTCGACCGGCCCGATGGCCGGCCATTACTTCAAGGAAAACGGGAATCCACCATGAAACGCCAATTCACGGCCGCCGGCATCGTTCTGCTGGCCGGCTTCGGCCTTGCTGCCTGCAACAAGCCCAAACTCGACAATGACGACGCCAAGGCCGCCTATGCCATTGGCTTCATGACCGGCAAACAGAGCGTGACGCAGGTCCCCACGCTGGACACCAAGGCCTTCGTGGCCGGCTTCAATGACGCCTATGCCAAAAAGCCTGGCGCCATCACCGAAGATGAAATGAAGAAAGCGCTGACCGCCTTTGAGCAGAAGGTGCGCAGCGAAGCCATGGCGGCCCACCAGAAGGCGGCCGCTGAAGACGGCGCCAAGGCCCAGGCCTATCTGGCCGAGAACGCCAAGAAGCCGGGTGTGCAGACCACCGCTTCCGGCCTGCAGTACGAAGTCATCACCGAAGGCAAGGGCGCCAGCCCCAAGGCCGAAGACATGGTGAAAGTGCATTACGAGGGCAAGCTGCTGGACGGCAAGGTCTTTGACAGCTCCATCCAGCGTGGCGAGCCGGCTTCCTTCCGTCTCAACCAGGTGATTCCGGGCTGGACCGAAGGCCTGCAGCTGATGAAGGTAGGTGCCAAGTACAAGTTCACCATTCCCCCGCAACTGGCCTATGGCCCGGAAGGTGCTGGTCCGATTCCGCCCAACTCCGTACTGGTGTTTGAAGTGGAGCTGCTGGATATCGAAAAGTGATTTCCATGCCCCGTTGAAAGAAAAAGCCGGCGTATGCCGGCTTTTTTTTTGGGGGAGTTACATACGTAACTCCCTAAATACTTTGTCATTCCCGCGATCAGCGAATCAACCCATGATGCGGTGAAAAAAGTCACTGCCATATGGATCCCGGCCTGCGCCGGGATGAC
>JASLCO010000204.1 GCA_030146505.1 Moraxellaceae bacterium | reverse complement strand
GCGCATCTGGAAGAAGACGCCGGCAAATCCCTGCACGAAGACTTTTCCGGCATGACCGGCATTGATCTCAATCGCGCCGGCACGCCGCTGCTTGAAATCGTTTCCGAACCGGACATGCGCTCCGCGAAGGAAGCCGTGGCCTATGCCAAGGCCATACACGCGCTGATCCGCTACCTGGACATTTCCGACGGCAATATGGCCGAAGGCTCCATGCGTTGCGACTGCAATGTTTCCATCCGCCAGAAAGGCGAAGAGAAATTCGGCACGCGTCGCGAAATCAAGAACGTGAACTCCTTCAAGTTCATCGAAAAAGCCATCAACGCCGAAATCGAATGGCAGATCGATGAAATCGAGTCCGGCCGCAAGATCGAGCAGGCCACCGTGCTCTACAACCCGGACACCAACAAGACCCGCGCCATGCGCAGCAAGGAAGAAGCCAACGACTACCGCTACTTCCCCGATCCGGACCTCTTGCCCGTGGTGCTGGACGAAGCCCTGATCGAAGAAATCCGCGCCAGCCTGCCGGAGCTGCCTGGCGCCAAGCGCGAACGCTTCATCACGCAATACGGCCTGCCCGAATACGATGCCGGCATCCTCTCCGCCGACCGCGTGCTCGCCGACTTCTTCGAGGCCACCGTGACCGCTGCCGATGGCGCCGCCAAACAGGCCTCCAACTGGGTGATGATGGACATTCTCGGCGCGCTCAACCGCACGGAAAAAGACATCAGCGAATCACCGGTGACGCCCGCCCAGCTCGGCGGCCTCATCAGGCGCATCAACGACAACACCATCTCCGGCAAGATCGGCAAGCAGGTTTTCCAGGCCCTCTGGGATGGCGAAGGCGGAAGCGCCGATGAAATCATCGAGAAAAAGGGCCTCAAGCAGGAATCCGATTCCGGCGCGATTGAGGCCATCATCGACAAGGTGCTGGCAGAAAATCCGCAGCAGGTGGAGAACTACCGCGCCGCATCGGAAGAAAAACGTCCCAAGATGTTCGGCTTCTTCGTCGGCCAGGCCATGAAACTCTCGCAAGGCAAAGCCAATCCGGGCCAGCTCAACGAGCTCCTGAAAAAGAAACTGGGCTGATTTTCTGCATCTCCTCCCCCACAGGATGTGCCATAACCGCAGGAGGGGCTTTAGCCGCGACGACCAATCTCGAAACGGCCAAAGCCCCCAACATCAGCAAAGCAGATGAGCTTCATCACGAGAATGGGAAATAGCTGGAGGCAGGCACAGGTAACTCTGCATAACTGACCCAGGCCCACATCCGGATTATCTCTCGAGGCCCTGGCAAGGCCACCGTTACCGGCCTCTTCGCCTTGCGCGATTCATTCGCCACTACAAAACCGCAAAAGCCCCTCTTCCCGGGGCTTTTTCATGACATCACAGGCACTTCATTACCTTTCCTTACGCAACAGCCGCATTCAGGCACGCAGCTGCACTGGATGCGGTGTGCGCTTCTTCCCATTCTCGGCCTGCGTGGATGAATGCCGGAGAAGGAGCTCACCGATGTTGAAATTTTCTGCCCCGCTGCTGGGCTTTTTCCTGTGGGCAGCGGCTGTGCCGGCACAGGCTCTTGATGCCGCGGGCAATGCGACCCTGAAGAAAGCCCGGCAGTTGCAACGACAGGGACGGCCGGTAGAGGCCTATCACCTCTTGCAGGAGCGTTTTGGCGAGGCGGCGGGAGATGCGGAAATCCAGTATGCGCTGGGCGAGGCGGCGCTGGCGGCAGGCGATACACCGCGGGCACGGCAACACTATGAGAACGTGCTAAAGACGCTCCCCGAATCGTCGAGCACGCTGTACCGGCTGGGGCATATTTATTACGCAGCGGGCGAAAAGGAAAAGGCACGTGATGCCTTCGAACGCGCAGCCCAGGCGCGGGATGCGGACTATGCCGCACGCAATTACCTGCGGGGCCTTGCCCGCTTCATCAATGCACAGCTGCCACCGAACCGGCGCGGTCCTGAGCATCAGGTCGACCTTTTCGTGGGACTCACGCACGACAGCAACGTCAACGTGGCACCGGCCGGCGACAGCGTGGCAGCCATCATCGGCGGCCTGCCCACCAATGTGCTGCTGGCACCGGAAGCACAGGAGGTGCGTGGCACCGGCCTGCAGGAAAGCATCAACGGGCAATACCTGAAAACGCTGAGCCGGGATTGGTCAGTGCTGCTGCAAGGCGGCCTGGCCAATATCGCCTATGTAGGCAAGGACGAGTACGACAACCAGAGCCTTGCTGCCGGCATCGGTTTTCTCTACAGCCGGGACCGGTGGCGCGCGAACCTGCAACCCAATATGCGCTGGATAGTGCTGGACGGATCGACGGATTCACGCCTGGCAGGACTCAACCTGCGTCTTGGACACGTGGGCGATGCCAGCGAGGTTTACGCCATTGGCGGCATCAATTCACGACGCTTACCGGCAGACGGACGGCAGGACAGCCGGCAAAGCTGGCTGGGAGCCGGCTATGTGCGCCTGATCAAGCCCGGGCTGCGCGCCGGTGTGGAACTGGCCGGCCTGCACAACAGGGCCGACAGCGGCATTTTTTCCGGCAACAGCCTGATCCCGCAGGTTTATGCCGACTGGCAGCCTGATGATCTCTGGAGCCTGGGCCTGGCCCTCCTGTACCAGCGGCAGTCTTTTGACGAGCAGGACCCGCTGTTTCCGGTGCTGCGCCGTGATCGCCGCACCGATTTCAATTTCAGTTTCAGCCGCAATCTCGACAAGACCCTGAACGGCCTTTCACTGCAGGGCAATTTCACGCGCACCGACAACCACTCCACGGTGGGGCTGTACGATTACCGGCGCAATGTGGCCACGGTGGGGGTGAATTTCAGGTTCTGACAGGCCCGGATTTCTTCTCTGGCCAGCAGCAAGGATTTTGGCGGGACAGCCGGGCACTCCTGGCCAAAGCCCTTCCTGTAAAAAAGGGATTCATGTATTTGATTTCCTAAAACATATCGTCATTCCCGCGCTCAGCGGGGCTCCCGCCAAGCGGGACAAAAGCCCGCAGGGCGCCGAATCGCCGCAAGTCACTCCCGCAGGGGAGATCGTGGCGAACAATCCTGGTATTTGCAGTCCTTTTTATGCCAGCAGGATTCCCGCTTGCGCGGCAAAGACGATTCGCAAAAAGGAGCCAGGGCAGTACGGCACACTCACGTCGGGATGAGGGAGGCGAAGGTTTCCTCCATGCGCTGCTGCAATTGCTCGGCGGTGACATCCTCGACATGCGAGGCCAGCGTCCAGACATGGCCGAAGGGGTCTTCAAGCTGGCCGGCACGGTCGCCGTAGAAACGGTTTTCCAGCGGGCGCAGCTCGCGCGCGCCGGCAGTCAGCGCACAGGCAAAGACATCATCCACTTTTTCGACATAGATCATCAGGCTCACCGGCGAGCCGCCGAT
>JASLCO010000174.1 GCA_030146505.1 Moraxellaceae bacterium | reverse complement strand
GAGGATTTGAACCTCCGGCCTCTACGTCCCGAACGTAGCGCTCCACCAAGCTGAGCTACACCCCGATGCGGACTCGCCGGGCCTGCTGTAACTGGCCGCGGCGGCGAGGCGCGCATTGTATAGAAGCCGCTGCGAGCGATGCAACGGCCGTTGCCATTTATTTCCGCAGCGTGCGGATGTCAGCTTTCGCGGGCCAGCGCCAGCCGTGTCAGGTTTTCCAGTGCCGTGCGATAGGGCGAGGCCGGCAGCGGGGCCAGCGCGGCCAGCGCGAGTTCCGATTCCTGGCGGGCACGTTCGCGCGTGTAGTCGATGGCGCCGCTGCGCTGCACGATGGCAATGATGTCCGCCAGCCGCTCAAGGCCACCGGTGCGTATGGCCTGGCGTATGAGTTCGGCCTCGGCGTCAGGGGCGGTCTTCATGGCCTGGATCAGGGGCAGGGTGGGTTTGCCCTCGGCGAGATCGTCGCCCACGTTCTTGCCCATGATTTCGGCTGAGCTGGTGTAGTCCAGCACGTCGTCGATGATCTGGAAGGCCGCGCCGAGATGGCGGGCATAGGTGGCACAGGCTTCCTGCAGGGCCGGGTTGCCCAGGGCGCCGCCACATTCCGCGGCGGCTTCAAAGAGTTTGGCCGTCTTGCCGTGTATGACTTCCATATAGCGCGCCTCGGTGGTGGCCGGGTCGCGCTGGTTGATGAGCTGCAGCACCTCGCCTTCGGCGATGACGCAGGTGCCGGCGGCCATGATGTCCATGACCACGGGATTGCGCAGGTTCACCACGAGCTGGAAAGAGCGGGAAATCAGGTAGTCGCCCACCAGCACGGCGGTGGGATTGTCCCAACGGGCATTGGCGGTGGCGCGGCCGCGGCGCAGGCCGGAGTCGTCCACCACATCGTCATGCAGCAGGGTGGAGGTGTGCAGCAACTCGATGATGGCGGCCACTTCCACATGTTTGTCGCCCTGGTAGCCGCAGGCGCGGGCGGCCAGCAGGCAAACCAGGGGGCGCAGGCGCTTGCCGCCACCCTGCACGATATAGCGGCCAACCTCGCTGATCAGGGGAACCCTGGATTCCAGGCTTTTCTGTATGAAGGCGTCTACAGCGGTAAAGTCCTCGCCTACCACTGCAACAATGCTCTTGAAATCCATGCGTCTCGGGCCACACACCGGGAGGGGGAATGGGCGCGAATGCTAGCAGCGACAAGGGCGCAGGGCTACCGCTGCCGCCCTTGAACGCTTGTCTGGCCGGGCTTTTCCCGGGATGGAAAAGCGGCTTGCGGGCGGGGGGGCTTTTCCGTAGAATTGCGCGCCTTGCGAGTCGGCCGGGCGGCATATGCCATGAATCGCCGGATTTTCCTGACGGGAAAATCGGCAGCCTGACGACAAGGCTCTCTATATCAAGAAATCTGGAGTGGCATCATGTACGCGGTAATCAAGAGCGGTGGCAAACAGCATCGCGTGGTGGAAGGCGAGCTGCTGAAGGTCGAACTGCTGGACGTCGAACCCGGCAAGACCATCACCCTCGAAGATGTGCTGATGGTAGTGAACGGCAGCGACATCAAGATCGGCACGCCCGTAGTGGCCGGTGCCAAGGTGCAGGCCGAAGTGGTTTCCCACGGCCGTCACGACAAGGTGCGCATCCAGAAGTTCCGTCGTCGCAAGCACTACCGCAAGCAGGCTGGCCATCGCCAGTACTACACCGAACTCAAGATCACCGGCATCAGCGCCTAATACCAGTTTCAGGAGTATCCGGACATGGCACATAAAAAGGCAGGCGGTTCGACCCGCAACGGCCGCGACTCAGAAGCCAAACGACTTGGCGTAAAAGTATTCGGCGGTCAGCAGATCCAGGCTGGCGCCATCATCATCCGCCAGCGTGGCACGCAGTTCTACGCTGGCGAAAACGTCGGCATGGGCCGCGACCACACCCTGTTCGCCAAGGCGCACGGCGTGGTGAAGTTCGTGAAGAAGGGCGCCCCGCTGCGTCAGTACGTTGTGGTGGAAGCGGCCAACGCCTGAACCACAGCGCCTGGCGTGCAGGCAGCCTGAAGAAAAAGCCCCGCCTGGTCGGGGCTTTTTTGTTGGCGTATTTTCCAGCCGGCGTGCCGGCAGACATTTATCAGCGACGGTAAGCAATCATGCGTTTTGTCGATGAGGCCGTAATCAAGGTCGAGGCGGGTGCCGGTGGCAATGGCTGCATGAGTTTCCGTCGCGAGAAGTTCATCCCCTATGGCGGTCCCGATGGCGGTGATGGCGGGCATGGAGGCAGCATTTTTCTTGAGGCCGATGTCAACGCCAACACGCTGGTGGACTACCGCTATACCCGCCAGTTCCGGGCCGATCGCGGCAAGAACGGCATGGGCGCCAATTGTACCGGCCGCAGTGGCGATGATGTCGTGCTCAAGGTGCCGGTAGGCACCACCATCATCGACGAAGGCACGGATGAAGTGCTGGGGGATCTGGTGGAGCCCGGTGCGCGCCTGCTGGTGGTCAAGGGTGGCCGCGGTGGCATGGGCAATATCAATTTCAAAAGCTCCACCAATCGCTCGCCACGCAAGACCACGCCCGGCGAGCCCGGCGAGCTGCGTCAACTGCGCCTGGAAATGAAGGTGCTGGCCGATGTCGGCCTGCTGGGCCTGCCCAATGCCGGCAAGTCCACGTATATCCGTGCGGTTTCCGCGGCCAAGCCGAAAGTGGCGGATTATCCCTTTACCACGCTGGTGCCCAATCTCGGTGTGGTGGATGTGGACCGTCACCGCTCTTTCG
The DNA here is from genome assembly GCA_030146505.1 of Moraxellaceae bacterium. Classification (GTDB taxonomy): domain Bacteria; phylum Pseudomonadota; class Gammaproteobacteria; order Pseudomonadales; family Moraxellaceae; genus UBA2031. The sequence continues at coordinate 1,820 of JASLCO010000174.1, read as the reverse complement.
TGATGGCTGACATTCCCGGTCTTATCGAGGGCGCTGCGGAAGGCGCTGGTCTCGGCATACGTTTCCTCAAGCATCTTGCCCGCACGCGTTTCCTGTTGCATATCGTGGATGTAGCGCCGCCCGATAATTCTGATCCGGTGGCCAATGTGAATGCGATTGCGGCCGAGCTGGAAAAATATTCGCCGACCCTGGCCACGCTGCCGCGCTGGTTGTTGCTGAACAAGATGGACATGGTGCCGCCGGACATGGCGGATGAACTGTGCAATGACATTGTTTCACGTCTGGGCTGGACGGGGCCGGTGTTCCGCACCTCCGGTCTGACCGGCGAGAATGCCAAGGCCGTTTGCTACAAGCTCATGGATGCCATTGAAGAGCAGCGCGAGCTGGAGGCCGAAAATCCCGAGCTGGCGGAAAAAGAAGCCGCCAAGCGTCGCCAGTTGGAAGAAGAAGGCCGCCACAAGATTCTGGAGCTGGCCGAGAAACGCAAGGCCGCACGACGCGCTGCGCTCGAAGCCGGCCAGACGCTTGAGGATGACGACTGGAACGAAGACGACTACGACGTGGAATTCGAGTATCGTCCCTGATCCTTTTTGTAGGTGCGAATTCATTCGCACAACGCCGCGTGGATTTTTATTTGTGCGAATGAATTCGCACCTACAGTGATGCAGCCATGAGCACGAATAACCGCCAACGCCTCGCCCAGGGTCGCCGCTGGGTCGTCAAGATCGGCTCCGCCCTGCTGACGGATAATGGTCAGGGTCTGGACATACAGGCCATGGCCGGCTGGGTGCAGCAGATGGTGGCGCTGCAGAAATCCGGCGTGGAGCTGGTGCTGGTGTCTTCCGGTGCCGTGGCGGAAGGCATGGTGCGCATGGGCCTGAAAGTGCGGCCGGATTCCGTGCATGCCCTGCAAGCCTGTGCCGCTATTGGCCAGATGGGACTGGTGCAGGCTTATGAATCCCATTTCCGTCAGCATGATGTAAAAACTGCGCAGATTCTGCTGACGCATGACGATCTTTCTGATCGCCAGCGCTATCTCAATGCGCGCAATACCCTGCGCACGCTGATTGAATGGAAGGTGCTGCCGGTCATCAATGAAAATGACACGGTGGCCACGGATGAGATCCGTTTCGGCGACAACGACACTCTGGGTGCTCTGGTCGCCAACCTGATTGATGCCGACACACTGGTCATCCTCACCGATCAGGACGGCATGTTTGATCGTGATCCGCGTCATGACCCGGCTGCCGTTTTGCTGCCTGAAGTCCAGGCCATGGATGAAAAGCTGCTGGCCATGGCCGGTGGTGGAGGCCTGCTCGGCCGTGGCGGCATGATTACCAAGGTGCGTGCGGCGCGCCTGGCTTCACGCTCCGGCTGCGCCACCGTGATTGCCAGCGGTCGTGGTGAAAATATTCTGATGCGTTTGCGTCAGGCCGAAGTGCTGGGCACGCTGCTGTTGCCCGAGCAGGACAGGCTGGCGGCGCGCAAGCAATGGCTGGCGGCGCATCTGCAGCATGCCGGCCGCGTGGTGATTGATGCCGGTGCCGTGAAGGCGCTACGCCAGGGCGGCCGCAGCCTGTTGCCGGTGGGTGTGAAAAAGGTGGAAGGCAATTTCCAGCGTGGCGAAGTGGTGGCCTGCGTGGACGAGCAGGGCATGCAGGTGGCGGTGGGCCTGGTGAATTACAGTGCTGACGAAACCAGCCGCATTGCCGGCCAGCCTTCGGAGAAAATCGAAGGTTTGCTCGGTTATGTCGACGATGCGGAACTCATGCATCGCGACAATCTGGTGGTGCTGGCCTGAGTTTTCCGGTTTTTGTAGG
>JASLCO010000425.1 GCA_030146505.1 Moraxellaceae bacterium | reverse complement strand
CTTTCGCTGAGGCCGCTGATAACGCTCTGCGCCTCGTTGTTGACGAGGCCGCTGACGGTATAACCGGTCACGCTCTGGCTCTGCCCGTTGTAGGTGGTGCTGGCGCTGTTCGCGGTCACCGTGGCTGCCGCCTTGCCAATGGTGAGTGCACCCGCGACAAAGCTGAGATCGTAGTTGTTGTCACTACCACTGAGCGTGTGGGCGTAAGTATCCGCATTGATGCCGCTGCCACCGTTTTCGCTAACGCCCGTCAGCACACTGATGGTCTCACCATTCACGAGACCCGTTGCCGTGAATCCGGTGACACTTTGCGTCTGTCCGTTATAGATCGTGCTGCTGCTATTGGCCGTGACCGTGGCGGCGGCCTTGCCGATGGTGAGCGCTCCATCGACAAATGTGAGGCTGTAATTGCTGTCGCTGCCACTGAGCGTGTGGGCATAGGTATCGGCATTGATACCACTACCGCCGCTCTCGCTCACGCCCGTCAGCACACTGATGGTTTCACCATTTACAAGACCTGTCGCTGTGAAGCCGGTGACACTTTGAGTCTGACCATTGTAAGTCGCCGTACTGCTATTAGCCGTGACTGTAGCGCTCGCCTTGCCAATGGTGAGTGCACCATCGACAAACGTAAGGCTGTAGTTACTGTCGCTGCCACTGAGTGTGTGGGCATAGGTATCGGCGTTGATACCACTACCGCCGCTCTCGCTAACACCTGTCAGCACGCTGGCGTCTTCACCATTCACAAGACCAGTGGCGGTGAAGCCGGTGACGCTTTGGGTCTGGCCGCTATAGGTCTTGCTACTGCTGTTAGCCGTGACCGTGGCCGCCGCTTTGCCGATAGCAAGAGCGCCATCGACAAACGTTAGGTTGTAATTGCCATCAGTGCCGCTGACCGTGTGTGTATAGCTGCCGGCATTCGTGCCACTACCGCCGCTTTCTGTCAGGCCCGTCAGAATGCTGGCGTTCTCGTTGTTAACGAGGCCGCTCACGGTGTAGCCCGTCACACTCTGGCTTTGACCGTTGTATGTCACAGAGCTGCTATTGGCCGTGATCGTCGCACTGGCCTTGTTGATGGTGAGTGCACCATCAAAAAATGTGAGAGTGTAATTGCTGTCGCTGCCACTGAGCGTGTGAGCGTAAGTAGCGGCATTGATGCCGCTACCACCGTTTTCGCTCACACCTGTCAGCACGCTGACAGTTTCACCATTCACAAGACCGGTGGCCGTGAAGCCGGTGACACTTTGGGTCTGGCCGTTGTAAGTCGCCGTACTGCTATTGGCTGTAACCGTGGCACTGGCCTTGTCGATGGTGAGCGCGCCATCAACAAACGTGAAGGTGTAATTGCCATCAGTGCCGCTGACCGTGTGTGTGTAGCTGCCGGCATTCGTGCCGCTACCGCCGCCTTCGGTCAAGCCTGCCAGCACGCTGGCATTTTCATTGTTCACAAGGCCACTGACGGTATAGCCCGTCACGCTCTGGCTCTGCCCGTTATAGATAGAGCTGGCACTGTTCGCCGTCACCGTAGCGCTGGCCTTGGAAATGGTCAGGCTGGCTGCACTGTTGTCGAAGATGATGTCGTAGCCCTGCTGACTGGAATGCAGGTTACCGCTTATCGAGAGTGAGCTGTTGCTGGTGGCATAGCTGCCGGCGTTGGCGCCGGTGGTGGCGTAATTGAGCGAGCCCTGCAACAAGCTGCCGTCTGCAGGAATGTCCGTGGTGTAGCTGCTGACAGCACCGGTGGCGATGCTGCCGTCATAGGTTTTGCCGGCGCTGCTCACATCGGCGCTCACGGTCAGGGCCGTGAGGAAGCTGCGCAGCAGCGGCGTGGTATTGCCTGCGTAGATGCGCCAGACAGAGCCATCGCCACCCACGTCGGAAATAGTCCAGCCGGCATTCGTGAAGGTGGAGAGTGTGTGCAACTCACCCAGCGTTTTGGCTGTGCCGTTGGCGTTGCCGGACCATGCGCCCCCCACTGCACCACTGTTATTGATGGCGTTATTGCTGGCATCGCTGCTGGCATAGAAGCTGGCCGTCACCGTCGCACCACTATCCAAGCGCCCCAGCAAACCGCCCAGGTCAGTGCCGCTGCCCGTCACCGCGCCCGTGGCATAGCTGTTGTCGATGGCCCCTGTTGACTGCCAACCAATCAGGCCGCCCACATAGTTTTTGCCATTCACCTGGCCCGTGGCATACACATTGGTGATGCTGCTGGTGTTTCTGCCAAGCAGGCCGCCCACCCCCGTGCCAGCGCTGCTCACATTGCCGGTGGCATACGCATCGGCGAGGACTGCTGTATTCCAGCCCACCAGACCGCCCACAAAGGTCGAGTTGATGCCGGTGGCTGACACATCGCCCTCGGCATAGGCATGACTGATGCTGCCGTGGTTGTTCCAGCCCACCAGACCACCAACGCCGCTGCTGTAGGTGCCGGAGTCGGCGACATCGCCGGTGGCATAGGCATTGGTGATGCTGCCGCCGTTCCAGCCCACCAGGCCACCTACCATGCCGGCGTAGTTGCCCGTGACACTGCCCGTGGCATAGGCATCGGAAATGATGGCGTTGGCAGTAAAGGCATTCCCGCCCACCAGCCCACCCACATAACTGGCACCGGACACGTCAGCCGATGCCCAGGCATTGGAAATCGTGCCGCCGTTGAAACCCGCCAGGCCGCCTACCTGGAGATTGCCAAGTATGCTGCCGCCATTCACACCAACATTTTTCAGGGTGCCCGTGGAGTAGCCAAACAGGCCGATATTGTCGGCACTGCTGTTGGTGATGATGAGCCCGTCAATGGTGAAGTCCTGGCCATCGAAAACTCCGGTAAAGGCGGATGTGTCGGAATTGCCAATGGGGCTGAAGCCGTTACGAGTCGTAGAGGTGGCAGTGGTTTTCCACATCGAAGACGCATTGGCCAGATCGGCAGACAAATTGATGGTGTTCATCAGCGTGTAGCTGGCCGACAAATCCATGGCCATCAATTGCAGCTGATGGCTGTTGCTGATGGTGGTGGAGTACTCCGAGCGCAGGAAGGGGCGCATCGAGCCCTCCACCATGAACCAGGTATTGTTGAAATCGAAGCTATAGCTGGCTTGGCTGAAAGCGTTTGCCAGGGAAATGGCGCTTATCCCGGCAGTGTTGCCAGAACCAACACTGATCGCGGCCCCTGTCGTGTCGATGTCCCAGTAACTGTTGCTGGGGTTGCTGACAGTACTGCCTCTGTATCCGATGAGGCCACCGATAGCGGTGTCACTGAGGCCGCTCAGTGCACCGGTCGCGTAGGTATTCGTGATGCTGCCACCGGCGAAGGCATAGCCCACAAGGCCACCCACAAAGCCACCGCTACCCGTGAGCGTCACCGCCCCGGTAGCGTAGGCATTCGTGATCGAGCCTCCCCAGGTCAACCCGACGAGGCCGCCATAGGCGCTACCGACGCTGACATTGCCGGAGGACGTTACGGCTCCGCTCGCGTAGACATTCGTGATATTGCCGCGGTTAACGCCCAGGAGGCCGCCGACGTCGGCACCGCCGAAGCCCGTGTGAGTACCCGTTACTGTTCCGGTCGCGTAGACATTCGTGATGCTGCCGTAGTTGTAACCGACGAGGCTGCCGACGTAGCTGCCGGAGCTCGTCACGCTGCCTCCCAGCACTCCCACATCGCGGATGACGCCCGCCGTATTCACCTGGCCGAAGAGGCCTGCATAGGTATCAGACGTGTTGATGGTGAGGTTCGAAATGGTGTGACCCAAGCCGGCAAAGGTGCCGTTGAAAGCGTTGGCCAAGGAAGCACTCGAACCGACCAACGCTCTGCCATAGGTAGTACCCACCGCATCCAGGTCCTGCGCCAGCGCATAGAGCCCCGACAGGCCCGCCGCATCGATGGCATCCAGCTCACTCATGCTGCTGATGAGCGTGTAATGGTTCGTCGCACCATCGCTGCCGAGTTTGGTGCTGAAGCTGGCGGTGCTGGCCAGATTCACTTGTGCATTGATGTTGTAGTTAGCGGTGTTGCCTGCGGCTACCGCGCCCTGGCCATATTCCAGCGCAAGGCCGGCGCTGCCCGTAGCGTTCAGCGTGGCATTGATATTGATGTCTTTGTAGGCATTGAGCGTGAGCGTGTTGGCGCTCCAGCTCACCACCGCGTTCACATTGATATTGCCTGCGTCCGTGCCGCTGCTGTTATTGGTTTGCAGCGTCACGTTATTGCTCGCCAGAGCGGCTTGCAGTGTGACGGCGCCAATACCGCTGATGGTCGGCGCGGCGGAGCCGGCGCTGATGGTGAAATCGGTCGGGTCGATCAGCCAGGTGCCAGTGTGGCCGTTTTCGGCACGCGTTGTAATAAGGGCGCCGTCGGCAATCTGCACATGCGCACCCGAGGTTTCAATGAGGCCGCCGTTACCATTTGTTGATGCCGACGCATCCAGCGTGCCTGCTACCTGCGTGGTGCCGCCGTTAAAGCCGCCCAGCAGAATAATCCTGCCGTCACGTTCGTCCAGCGTGTGCGCCTCAATCACCCCGCTGTTGTTCACCACGGTTTGCAACAGCGCATCCGTGGCCTTGGCCGTGAGCAGCACACTGCCGCCATCCGCCTTGATGAGCTGGTGATTTTCCACCAGCGCATTGAGCGTGGATTCGTCCACTGTGACACCGAGCAGACCATCGCCGGCAAAATCCAGCGTGATCTTGTTGCCTGCCGCCAGCACCACCGAACCGAGACTGGCTTGGATCACACCCTGATTGCTGACCGTGCCACCCAGTAATGCCACCACACCGCCATTCGCGGTGATGTTGCCCTTGTTGATGACAGCAGCATTCGTGCTGTTCTTGCCCTTGCCGCTGAAAACATGATTTCCGGCGAGAAAATCACTGTCGGAAATACTCAGTGTGGAAGCGACCAGCCCTCCTACGTTGACGGTAGCGCCCTGACCAAACAGCACGCCATTGGCATTGATCAGGAAAACCCGGCCATTGGCACTGAGATTGCCGTAAATCTGCGAGGCGTCATTACCCAGTACGCGGTTCAGTGCCACCGCGCTGCTGCCGGGCTGGATGAAATTCACAGTGTGGCCAGCGGCGATATCAAAACCCTGCCAGTTGGTGATGAGCTTGCTGCTGTTCTGGTTAACAGTGAGCGAATTGCCCGCACTGGAGATGCTGCCATTGCCTGCCACAATCTGACCGCCCGTGGGCAGATCAGCGGCCCAGGCCGATAGCGCCGGAAACAGGAAAATCAGTACGACACGCGACAGGGACTGGATACCATGGCTCGCACACTTGCTGGAGCCCGTTCCTTTGCCCTGGCCTCGGGCTGTTTCCGCCACCGCCTGCCAAACGCCCAGCGCCCGATTGAAGACAGTGCGGTAAACGTGATTCATGCGAGCCTCCGTGGTTTGCGATGTGCGATTGCCGTCGCATCTCCATCAAACCGCGGAAGTTAACAAAGGAATTTTGCGAAACCCTACGGAACCCTTCATGGAAAAGGCACATTCCGCCTCAGGGCTTCTGCAAGCAAAAATCCCCATAAAAAAGTCGGGCCTGCCTCAGTCTTCCTGTCCGCTATGGATACAGGACTTGCGACGCCCGCCATGGGAAAAGAAATACCCGGAATGGCCTCGCGCGGCATAAAGCCAGGCACGACCGGCAGACTTCAGTGGGCCACACTCCCAGCTACGAATCTTCTGATAGGCCCAATACCATCTGTGCCAAAAAGCCTGCATGTCAAATCACTCCAACCCGATGACAGTACATCAACACCTGCCGCCCTCCTTGCCCTGGACCTCTTCCCTGTGAACAGCCAAAACCTCACGGCCGCTTCTCTAGCTCAGCATCACCTGCATGCACAGCTGATAGCCCCAACCACGAATCGCCTGTATCAGCGGTGAATTTGTCGGCGCATCTGCGGTCTGGCTGAGCTTCTTGCGCAATCTCAGGACATGCAGCTCCAGCGCTGCCTTGGTGTAGTCCTCATGGGATTTTCCAAGCAGCTCTACCAGCTGCCAGTTTTCAAGACGCTGACCGGGCGCGAGGACAAGCGCCGACAGCATGCGCGATTCCTGGCTGGATAAAGCGATCTCCTGCCCCTTGGCATCCACCAGCACCATGCGCTGCATGTTGAGGCAAAGTGATGATGACGGCTCAAGACTCCTGACACGTCGCCCCAGTGCATGGACTGCCGCGCACAACTCCTCATGCGGGAAAGGCTTGGTGAGATAGATATCCGCCCCGCTTTCATAGCCCAGGCATTTGTCTTTGGTGAGCCCACGGGCGGTCATCATGATGATGCCGATAGTGGGTTTTATCTTGCGCAACCTTTGCGCAAAGCTAAGGCCGTCTTCACCCGGCAGCTGCAGATCAAGCACGACAAGGTCGTAATTGTCCGTGGCAACCGGTGACTCTATCGCCTCCGCGCTCTCTACGCCGACAACATGATGGCCTTGAGCACGAAGCGTCTCGACGACGACCTCCCTCAAGGTGTCGTGGTCTTCAATGACCAATATTCTCAGGCGGGAATCCATACTTCAAAAACCACATTGGTTTGATCCGGAAGATAACGGGCATCTCCCCCCAGCATCATGCTCAAGCCCTGCACGATGTAGAGTCCCAGCCCGGAACCGCTGCTGCTCTGCGCCTCGGGCGCACGATAATACTTTGTGAATACCTGCTGTGGGTCGGGGCGCATTGCCGGCCCTGAAACCGGATTTTCTACACGGATGAGAACACCGGCACGACATTCGCTTGCATGCACGCGGG
>JASLCO010000363.1 GCA_030146505.1 Moraxellaceae bacterium | reverse complement strand
CCTCCCTCTCCCTTCGGGAGAGGGTCGGGGTGAGGGCCGATGTCAGACACCGGCATGCTGGCTTTTGTTGAGCGCAGCCCCTCACCCTAACCCTCTCCCAAGGGGAGAGGGGATATGCGTTGTTATTTCAAAAGTTCCGCCGGGATTTTTACCGGCATTTCCAGCAGTTGCTGGGCAAAGGCTTTCCCTTGCGGGTCTATGCGCAGGCTGGCCATGCCGCCGCCGCCCAGTGCATTCGTCAGCAGGAAATTGAGTGCATTCATGCCGGGCAGTTCAAAGCGCGTGACCACGCTCTTGTCGCCATCCAGCACATGGGCCATATAAGCCGCCACGGCGTTTTCAGTGAGCGAGGCGCGTATCCAGGGCAGGTATTCCGCCTTGCGCGCAATCACGCCGATATTGGAGGCATTGCCTTTGTCACCACTGCGACCCCAGGCCAGTTTCACCAACGGAACTTCGATTTCATCGCCTTTCAGGGTGGCGGTTTCGCCAGAGGGAAGGGCAGCAGTCGTGTTGTTGACACCAGTGGGAATCGCGACTGTACGACGCTCACCATCCAGATCAATTTCAACGCGGAGCTGATCTTTCTTCACCAGCGTGGACCAGAGCTTGACCACGGGCGAGGCCTTGGGACGGCCGCCGACGATGCCGGAAAGACCGGGCGCCATACCGGTAGCGGCCTGGGCGATTTCCGAGGCAAAGAAAAGACAGGCTTCTTTGACCGGATGCGTCACCGCCATTTTCACGATCACTTCACGCGTATTCTGATGACGGCCATGCGGACCGTAGGTGGCTTCGGTGCCCAGGATTTCCACGGATTTCCCGGTAAAGGGTGGCGCGCCGCGCATGGCCAGCACGCGCTCGCATTTGGTGAGTATGGCTTCAGCCACGCGCGCGCCTTTTTTCGCCGCATCCATGCCGCCGATCATGAAGCTGACCGTGACGCGGTTGCCGTCCGGATAAGTGGCGCTGACCTTGTAGGAATCCGTCGGCGCACGGCCGCGAGCCCCGCTGACTTTCACGCGGTTTTCGCCGACCTGTTCGAGCTGGATATGGGAAAAATCGGCGGTAACGTCCGGCAGCAAGTAGGACTGCGGATCACCGATTTCATAAACGATCTGTTCGCCCACGGTGGCCTTCGATACCAGCCCACCGGTGCCATTCGGCTTGGTGACGATGAAGCTGGCATCACTGCTCACTTCAATAATGGGAAAGCCCATGTTTTCGTAACCGGGCACGGTTTTCCAATCGGTGAAATTGCCGCCCGTGCACTGAGCACCGCATTCGATGATATGGCCGGCGAGGGCGGCCTGGCCCAGCTTGTCGTAATCGTTTTCAGCCCAGCCGAATTCATGCAGCAAGGGGCCTATGACCACGGCGGAATCCACCACCCGGCCGGTGATGACGATATCGGCGCCGGCAGCCAGCGCATCGCGTATGGGCAGGGCGCCGAGATAGGCATTCATGCTGGCCAGTGTTTTCGGCATTTCGCTGCCGGAAAACATTTCTTTTGTACCGGCTTCGCGGAATTCCTGCTGGCGCGGCGTGAGATCGTCACCCAGCACCACGGCCACTTTCAGGGAAAGGCCGGCGTCGGCAATCAGCTTGTTGAGGGCGTCGCGACAGGCGAGGGGATTCACGCCGCCGGCATTGCTCACCACTTTTATTTTCTTGGCAGCGATGTCCTGGATCAGCGGACCCATGACGCGGGTGACGAAGTCCGTGGCATAGCCCGCCGTCGGGTCCTTCATGCGGGACGCCGCCATGATGGACATGGTGACTTCGGCGAGATAGTCGAAAACGAGGTAGTTGATCTGCGCCATCTTCACGAGCTGGAAGGCGGCGGTATTGGTGTCGCCCCAGAAGCCGGAGGCGCAACCTATGCGGACAGTACGTGGATCGGTCATGACGGGTCCGGGTCGTGTCTGAAATCGTGGCCAACGATAAAGGCTTGGGGCTGGACAAAGCAAGCGCTTGGTTTTAGTTTGGCCGAGGCAGACAGCAGATTGGCCCCAAGAGACCACCTTTGCTTTAAAAGCGCAGAAGAAAGGGCCGGTAAGGCATGGGTCTTGCCTTTCAAGCCTATGTTTTTATGGGAAAAAGACGGTAAAAGAACCTAGAATGCGCCGCCTGGCGGAAGTCCGGCAGGCCGGAAGGAAAGCCATGCAAGCCTCGCAAACGCTGAACGACATTCCCCATATGGGGGGGCTGGATGACAGTCCACGCGGCCGCGTGCTGCGCGCGGCCGCGCATCTCTTCTGCACCCAGGGCTATGAGCGCACCACGGTACGTGATCTGGCCCGGGTCGTTGGCATCCAGTCCGGCTCGCTCTTCCATCACTTCAAGACCAAGCAGGACATCCTGCATGCCGTGATGGAGGAGGGCATACGCTACAACCTTGCCGGCATGGAGGCGCTGGTCGCTGAAGGGCGTTCACCGCGCGAGACCCTGCTGGGCCTGATAAGGGCCGAGCTGGAATCCATCAATGGCGATACCGGCGACGCCATGACCGTGCTGGTCCATGAATGGAAGGCACTGGAGCCGGATAACCAGACCCGCCTGCTGGAACTGCGCGAGCGTTATGAAAAGCTCTGGCTGGATGTACTGGCCGAGTTGCGCAAGGAAGGACTGGTGCAACACGATCCCTTTGTCTGGCGCCGGCTTTTGTTTGGCGGCATCAGCTGGACGCGTATGTGGTATCAGCGTGGCGGCTCGCTGACTTTGGATGAACTGGCTGAAATGTGTCTGGACATGGCGATTTGCCAGTCCGGGCAGAAATGATCAACCCTGAATAAAAAGAAGAAAAGCCAATGACACCGACCATCGCTCTGACGCCCGCTGTTTCTCTGGCAATAGTCGCCTCCGGCATTTTCTTCCTCTCCGGCCTTCTGACTGGCGTCTGGAAGTATCTGGCCATCATGAAAAGCGAAAAGGCGGAAGCGCCGTACTACGTGAATATCGCCCACCGCACTTCGCTGCTCTATGCCTTTGCAGCGCAGCTGCTGGCGGTGTTTGCGTATTTGAGCGCCTGGGATGAGTGCACCAATTTCTGGGCTACGTTGTTTCCCCTGGTGTTTTTCGCCGCGGCCATCTTCACCTATATCGTGCACGGTGCTCTGCGTGATACCGACAATCAGTTGGCCAATCCGCATCGCCTCGGGCCTGTCGACTTGCCCGGCTTTCTCATTCAGGGTTTCATGTGGGCCTTGATCGTGGCCGAGATTGGCGGCTTTCTTGTGCTCTTTGCAGGTGTGCTGCAGAAACTTTTGTAAAAGCCTGTCGGTTTTTTTGTCCTTTTCCGTGTCGGCAGTTTGGTCGCAGGAGGTCAGCCGGCGGCTGACGAGATGCGGAGGATTATATGGACAAGTCATTCATGGCCGAGCTGTTGCGCAATCCCTATGCTGACAGCATAAGCGGCGTACTGGCCCTGCTGGCCGTGGCTGTGCTGGTTTATCTGCTGGTGCGGCGCGTGATACTGCGCCTGGTGCAGGCGGCAACCGAGCATACCTACTGGAAATGGGATGATGCCGTTTACGACAGCGGCGCTTTCCGTCAGTTCGCGAAAATGACGCCGCCGCTTGTTGTGCAGTTTGGTATCGGTTTCGTGCCTGATCTTGGTGACAAGGTGGTTGAGGTGGTCAGTCGCATCGCCCTGGCCTTCACCATTTTCTACCTCTTGCGCGGCGTCATTTCCGCGCTGAATGGATTGCAGACCCTGGCCGTGCGCAATCCAAGCGCACAGATTCCCGTCAAGGGCTATCTGCAGCTGCTCAAGCTGGTCATCGTGGTGGTGGGTTTCATCGTGGTGGTGGCCATACTCATCAACCGTTCACCCCTCATCCTGCTGTCCGGCCTGGGCGCGGCCTCGGCC
>JASLCO010000153.1 GCA_030146505.1 Moraxellaceae bacterium | reverse complement strand
CGCCTGCCCAACAAGCCGGGCACCACCTCCGCCCAGCTGTCGGAAAAGGTAATGAGCCTGCTCAAGACCAAGGACAGCACCGTGCAACTGCGCAAGGTGGAGTTTGTCGGCCCCAGCGTGGGTGAAGAGCTGGTAAGCCATGGCCTGACCGCCGCCATTCTGGTGTGTCTGGGCATCATGGCCTATCTGGCCCTGCGCTTTGAATGGCGCTTTGCCGTCTCGGCCATCATCGCCAACCTGCATGACGTGGTGATCATTCTCGGCTGCTTTGCCTTCTTCCAGTGGGAGTTTTCCCTGCCGGTTCTGGCGGCCGTGCTGGCCGTGCTGGGTTATTCGGTGAACGAATCGGTGGTGGTCTTCGACCGCGTGCGTGAAGTCTTCCGTTCGCGCCGCAAGATGACCACGCCGGAAGTGCTGGACCACGCCATCACCAGTACCATCTCGCGTACCATCATCACCCACGGCTGTACGGAAATGATGGTGCTGTCCATGCTCCTCTTCGGTGGCCCGGCCCTGCATTACTTTGCGCTGGCGCTGACCATAGGCATCGTCTTCGGTATCTACTCGTCGGTGCTGGTCGCGTCCCCCCTGGTGATGTGGCTGGGCGCCACGCGCGAGCACTTCATCGAGACCAAGCGCAGCGAAGCGGAAGACGGCCGGCCCTGAACCGGCGCAAGCCCGGGAAGAGAATCAGGAATCTCTCTTCATGCGTTTTCACGAAAAGCCCGGCAGCAGCCGGGCTTTTTTTATGGGGTTTTATATGCGTGGCTCCCTCAACACCTCGCCATTCCCGCGCTCGGCAAAGCGCGCCAAGCAGGAGCCCGAGGGGCGTTGAGGACATCATCCCGTATCAAGAGCCGGACGAGGTTTGGCAAATAAACTTCCTGGAGGGGCTTGCCATGCAAATGATAATTGTTATCATTTGCATGCATCTGCTGATGTCAGGCAGGCCCAAGCCAATCCGATGTCGCCGCCCGTGGCGGCAAATCATGCCAAGGTCGTCCCGCACCGAGGCCATCCAAGGAGGTCGCCATGAACCCGACTCTGAATGCTGTGAATGCTGTCCGTCCCGAACTGCCCACGCTTGAATCCGCCCGCCTTTTTTCCGTGGGTCGCGAAGTGCGCATCCGTCACTGCGGCGAGGAATACCGTCTGCGCCTCACCAGTAACAACAAGCTGATCCTGACCAAATAATCCGGACAGCCTGCAAGGTGTACCTGTGGGAATTTTCCCGGGCTTGAGCCAGCTTGAATGTCCACCTGTGGCCGCCGGTACACGCTGTGTGCCGGCGGAGGACGCCCGCCAAAGCCGTTTTTTTGCCTGATTTCCTGGCCCTGTTTCAGAACATCTCGTCCCTGTGCAGGCGAGAGCCCATTTGCAGGAGAGATACCGGGGCGAGCACGCAGGCTGCGTAAGGCAGCCGGCAAGTGCGGCACTGTAGCTGAGGGCTGCAAGCGCCTGTTTTCGAGCTTTAACGGGCTGCAAGGGGTTCAGTGGGGGCGTTCGGTTTTGTCCGGGTAGTCCGGTTTGTCACGGATTTCCTGCGTGGCCGGTTGCCAGTTCTCGGGAGCGGCTCCCGCACCCAGCAGTACGAAAAATCCCAGCAATGTGTTTTCAAGCGCACTTTCCAGTGCTTTCAGATTGTCAGCAACACGCATGTCCACAGCCCCCTTCCCCTGACCTGTGAATTCCAGTCTAGAAGCCGGCGCATGTCTGGCGCTGCCGCCTATCTCCCCAGAATGCCGTGCAGCTTTTCCACCAGACGCGCCAGCAGCAGGGGTTTGGACAGATAGTCGTTCATGCCGGCGGCCAGGCAGCGCTCGCGATGTTCGGGCAGGGCGTGGGCGGTCAGTGCGATGACGACATGGGGCGGTGTCTGCGTTTCCTGCTCCCAGCGGCGCAGGCGGCGCGTGGTTTCAAAGCCGTCCATGAAAGGCATTTCGCAATCCATGAAGATGAGGTCGAACTTTTCTTCGCCGGCCTGCAGGATGTCCAGTGCCTCCTGGCCGCCGCTGGCCAGGCGCGCCTCTATGCCCACTTTCTGCAGGAAGCCGTGTATCACCAGCTGGTTGATGGGGTTGTCCTCCACCACCAGCGCGTGGGTACCGGCAAACAGCAGGGGGGAGATGGTGATATTGCGTGGATCGGGCATGGGCGGGCTGGCCGCGGCGGTTTTCAGCAGGACGGTGAAGCGGAACAGCGTGCCCTGGCCCAGGGTGCTGCTGACGCTGATCTTGCCGTGCATGAGTTCCACCAACTGCCGGCTGATGGCCAGGCCGAGACCGGAGCCGCCATATTGCCGTGAGGTTGATGAATCAGCCTGCATGAAGGACTCGAACAGCTGGGGCAGTTTGTCTTCCGGAATGCCTATGCCGTTGTCTTCCACCTCGAAGCGCAGACGCACGCGGCTGGCTGTCATTTCCTCCACGCCCACGCGCAGGAAGACATTGCCGTAATCCGTGAACTTGATGGCATTGCTGAGCAGGTTGAGGATGATCTGGCGCAGGCGGCCGGCATCGCCACGCACATGCGAAGGCAGATCACGCGAGCGCTCGCAGATAAGGGAAAGGGATTTCTCGCGCGCACTCAGGCTGAAGACCTGGATGCATTCGTCGAGCAGGCCGAGCAGGTTGAAGTCGATCATCTCCAGTTCGATCTTGCCGGCCGATATTTTCGAGTAGTCGAGAATGTCATTGATGACATTGAGCAGGGCATGACCGGAGCTGTTCAGGGTGTCCACATAGCTTTTCTGCACACGGTCCAGCGCCGTGTCCTGCAGCAGTTGCGTGATGCCCATGAGGGCGTTCATGGGCGTACGGATTTCATGGCTCATGCGCGCGAGGAATTCAGTCTTGGCGGCGCTTTCCGCTTCGGCGCGCATCACGGCCTGCTCCTGTGCCGTGCGCTCGCGCTTCAGGATGTTGAGACGGTCAGCGAGCGCCAGGGCAAGGAGGACCTGCTGCACGATGAAAGCGATTTCCATGCCGTTGAGGGTGAATGTGAAAGGCAGGCCGGGAAACGCGCCAAAACTTTGCAGTGACAGCGTTACGGCCATGAGCAGCAGCAGGCCCCAGGAAAGTATGAAAAGCCGCGCTTCGCGCACGCCGCTGCGCAGGCGGCGCAGGGCAATGGCGGAAATGCCTGCCATGGTGGCGAGCGCGAGCACGGGTTGCAGCTGGTAGCCAAGGGCGACGGGGAACAGGAAGTGCAGCGGTATGGCGGCCAGACAGGTCAGTGCCATGCCGAGCAGGAAGCGGTCAGAGCGGCGCCAGTCTGCCGTGCCGAGATAATCGCGGGCAAAAAGACTGCCGGCGGCCAGCATGGTAAAGACGAAAACCAGCTGGGCATGTGCGTTCCACACCGGTGAGTCCGGCCACAGGCGATAAGCCATGCCCTCGAAGCAAAGCAGGTAGAGGAAGGCCGAGCCGATATAAAGCACGTAATAGCGGTAAATCCGCTCGCGCACGGCCAGCCAGAGAAAAAGGTGATAGATGATGAGGCCGATGGTGATGCCGAACCCGGCTCCCCGTGTCCAGCTCTGCAATTCCAGCGCGTCAAAGAAGGCGTCGCGGCTGCTCAGCGTGAGCGGCACGTTCATGGAACTGGTGCTGGCGATACGCAGGAAGTAATCCTGGCCGGTGCCCGGCTCAAGCTGCAGGGGAATCACGAAGGCGCGCGTGCGCAGGGCGCGATCGGAAAAAGGCAGATTGTCACCCAACTGCTGGTGGCTGTTTTCACGTGTCCCCGGTGCGAAGAATTCGACGTGGTCGAGAATCGGATAATTGACCTGCAGCAACAGCGGCAGTACCTGCTGGCTGGCGTTTTCCAGGCGGAAATGAAACCAGCAGTCGCCGTGCCGGTAACCGAAGACAATGGTGGGGTGAGGCAAGGGCAGCAGGGTTTGCTGGCGCACCTGCTCCAGAGACATCTGCCCGCTGGTGTCGCAGAAATAGGAGACGGCAGGCTCGAGGCGCGTTTCGCTGACGGGGCCTGTCAGGCGAAGGGCGGAAGGGTGGCCGGCTTGCGCATGCTGCGGATGTGCAAAGACGACGACAAGCAGGAAAAACAGCAGGAGGCTGATGTTTCCGGCATTCAGGAATAACAGTTGCTGGCGGTGCACGCGAAGCCCTCGGTCCATAAGGGGTCGCGGCATCATAACAGCCCGCTCCTGCGAGGGGAGTGGAGGAAACGACTGCTCGTGGGCTTACTTGCGCAGGCTGTCGTTCAGATGGGGCGACAGCGTGGTGAGCAGGGCCTTCAGCAGCTTGGGATTGCCGGCCACCACATTGCCGGACTGCAGATAGTTGTGGCCGCCGGCAAAGTCGGCCACGAGGCCGCCGGCTTCACGGATCAGCAGGTCACCAGCGGCGATATCCCAGGGCTGCAGGCCGAACTCGAAGAAGCCGTCGAGACGGCCGGCGGCAACATAGGCCAGATCCAGAGCCGCGGCACCGGCGCGGCGTATGCCGGCGGTCTGCCTGGCTACGTCCTTGAACATGCCCAGATAATTGTCGATGTGTTCCTGCTGGTCGGGACGGAAAGGAAAGCCGGTGCCCAGCAGGCCGCCTTCCAGGGTCTTGCGGGCGGTGACGCGCAGGCGACGACCATTCATGGCCGCACCACGACCGCGGCTGGCCGTGAATTCTTCGCGCTTGATGGGGTCCAGCACCACGGCGTGCTCGGTGACGCCCTTGTGCTGCACGGCGATGGAGACCGCGAACTGCGGAAAGCCGTGGATGAAGTTGGTGGTGCCGTCGAGGGGATCAATGATCCAGAGCCACTCCGCACCTTCACCTTTGCCGGTGATACGGCCGCCTTCTTCGCCCAAAAAGCTGTGGGTGGGATAGGTCTTCTGCAATACATCCATGATGGCGCGTTCGGCGGCGCGATCGACCTTGGTGACATAGTCGTTCAGGCCCTTGGCCTCGACATCGATAAGGTCAACCTTTTCGGCGGACTGGGCGATGAGGTCGCCGGCGGCACGGGCGGCGCGCAGCGCCATGTTCAGCATGGGTTGCATGGAGTGGACTCTTTGAAAGAACGGGCGACCGGGGTCTGTCATCACTCATTTTTCCCACTGCGCCAATGCTCTGTCTGATGCGATGCAAGGCGCGAGGAGCGTAGTTTGGTCATTCCAAATGAGCGACTCGCAACGCAGCAGCGTGCCAGACAGGGCTTGGCCCTTCGGGTTGGCTCTGCCGGGCGACCATACGGCGTTACCGGCCTTGGCCATGGAATCACCATGGCCGGCGACCGCTGCCTTGTCTGCTCGCCCGGCAGAGCCAACGCAGTGGGGGAAATGAGTGATGACAGACCCTAGGTCTGGGCGCGGATTGTAGCGGCGCCAGCGCAAGGGGGAAATCCCCAGATACTGCCCGGAGATAGCCGGGGCGACATTTGTTACCATGCGCGGCCCTGCCAGCCAGCTTATCTGTACAGAGCCCGCCATCCATGCTCGCGAATGTCCGCATCGTCCTCGTGAACACCACGCTGCCCGCCAATATCGGTGCGGCAGCGCGCGCCATGAAAACCATGGGTATCACGGACCTCTGCCTCGTGGACCCCAAGATATTCCCGAGTGCCGAGGCGACTTCGCTGGCCTCCGGTGCCTCTGATGTACTGGCCAAGGCCAGCATCGTGGCCACGCTGGAAGAAGCGGTGGCGGATTGCTCGCTGGTCATAGGCACCAGTGCCCGCTCGCGCACCATTCCCTGGCCGCTGATGAATGCCCGCCAGGCGGGTGAGGCCGTGCTGGCTGAATCCTCCAGCCAGAAAGTGGCCATTGTCTTCGGGCGTGAAGACCGCGGCCTGACCAATGAAGAGCTGCAGCGCTGCAATTACCACGTCTGCATTCCCACCGATGAAGAGTACGGTGTGCTCAATGTGGCGGCGGCCGTGCAGGTGCTGGCTTATGAGGTGCGCATGGCGCATCTGCAGGCGTCCGAACAGCCGGTGCCGGAAGAAAACCGCATGCCTGTGCAGTTCCTGAACTGGGATCAGGAAGTGGTGCCGCATGGCGATATGGAGCGTTTCTACGAGCATTTCGAGCAGATGCTGCTGCAGACAGGTTTCCTGACCGAGGACAATCCGCGCCAGCTCATGGCCCGTGCGCGCCGTCTTTTTGGCCGCGTGCGCCTGGACCGCATTGAATACAATATGTGGCGTGGCATCTTCACGCGGCTGCAGGAAATTGCCGCGGAATTGAAAAAAGCAAAGCATTCGTAGGAGCGGCTTTAGCCGCGAACAGCTTGCTTGAGGTTCGCGGCTAAAGCCGCTCCTACGTGAGCGCAGGTGAATACATGTTCGACCGACTGAAAGAAGACATCGCATCCGTATTTGACCGTGATCCGGCCGCGCGCAGCGGGCTGGAAGTGCTGCTCAACTATCCCGGCATACACGCCAATATTTTCCATCGCTGGGCGCATGCGCTCTGGCTGGCGGACTGGAAAGGTCTGGCGCGCTGGATTTCCTCGGTCTCCCGCTTTCTCACCGGTATAGAAATCCATCCCGGTGCCAAGATCGGCCGTCGCTTCTTCATTGATCACGGCATGGGCGTGGTCATCGGCGAGACCGCCGAGATAGGCGATGACGTCACTCTCTATCACGGTGTCACCCTGGGCGGCACCAGCTGGGACAAGGGCATCAAGAACAAGCCAACGCCGAGCACAACCCAGCCCACACGGCCCGTGGCCAGGTACAGCATGGAAAGAAAAAGCCCGAAATAGAGCAGCGAGGTGCCAAGATCTCGCTGGAACACCAGCACCGCCATTGCGATGAGCCAGAATACGATCAACGGACCGAGGTCTCGACCACGCGGGAATCGAATGCCGAGAACCTTCTTGCCCACCATCGACAGCGCATCGGCGTTGCGCACGAGATACCCGGCAAAGAAGATGGCGAGCAAGACTTTCGCCACCTCGCCAGGCTGGAATGAGAAACCGCCAACGTGGATCCACACCCGAGCACCGTTGATT
>JASLCO010000149.1 GCA_030146505.1 Moraxellaceae bacterium | reverse complement strand
CCAGTCTCGGCCATGCTTGACAGGGGCCGCCCCCATCGCGAAAATGCGCGCCTCTTGCGTTGGCTATGTAGCTCAGTTGGTTAGAGCGCAGCATTCATAATGCTGATGTCACAGGTTCAAGTCCCGTCATAGCCACCAACCTTTTCAAGGGCTTAGCGTCAGCTAGGCCCTTTTTCTTTGGGCGCTTTCCAGCCCTCGTCAAGGCACGACGGACAGGAAGAGAAAGGCCGCAAAAATCACGAGGTGAACCGCGCCCTGCATGATGGTGGTGCGGCCCGTAGCCAGCGTCATTCCACCTACCAGCAGCGTCAGTGCCAGCATCACCATTTCCTTGGGCGCCAGTCCCAGCAGCAAAGGCTGGCCGGTGAAGATGAAGACGGCAGCGACGGTGGGAATGGTGAGGCCTATGCTGGCCAGCGCCGAGCCCAGGGCAAGGTTGATGCTGGTCTGCAGGCGGTTGGCACGGGCCGCGCGCAGGGCAGCCAGGCCTTCCGGCAACAACACCAGTGCTGCAATCACGATACCCACCACGGCCGCCGGCGCACCGGCGCGCTCCACCGCGGCCTCGATCGCTGGTGACAACAGCTTGGCCAGCAACACCACGGCCACAAGACAGACCAGCAGCAGGGCAAGGCTCAGCAGCGCCATGCGCGTGGGTGGCGGCAAGGCGTGTTCAGCCTCATCCGAACTGCCTGCGATGATGAAGTAATCGCGGTGGCGCACGGTCTGTATGAAAACAAAAACGCAGTAGAGCACCAGCGAGGTGATGCCCACGAAGGCAAGTTGCGATGTCGCCAGCATGGGGCCCTGGGTGGTGCGCGTGAAATTCGGCAGGATCAGGGTTGTCACCGCCAATACGGTGAGCACACCCATGGCAGCACTGGCCCCGAAAATATGGAAACCCTGCTCGCGGTGCCGCCAGCCACCGATCAGGAGGCAGATCCCGACAATGCCGTTGCTGACGATCATAACGGCGGCATACACCGTGTCGCGCGCGAGGCCGGCTTTTTCTTCGCCCCCCGAGAGCATGACCGAAACAATGAGCGCCACTTCGATGACGGTGACGGCAATGGCCAGCACCAGTGTGCCGAAAGGCTCACCGATACGGTGCGCGATCACCTCGGCATGATGCACGGCCGCAAACACCACGCCACCCAGCACACACCCCACCACCAGCAGGAAAGGCAGCGTGGGTGTCAGCCAGAGCGACAGCAACAGGACGCCCCAGGCCAGCAGGGGAAACAGCCAGGCCCAGATCGGCAGACGGGCGGAAGACAATGCCATGATGAACTCCTTGTGGGCGTGGTCCGTGCGGCATGCTCCCATGATCAGGGCAGATCTGCACGCGCACTAGCCAGACAGCGGGATGCATGCCTCTGAAAACAGGATTTACATGCGTGATTCCCCGGACTGCCAGGGCCTTCGCCGGGACGACAGATTCTTTAAGGGAGTTAAGTAATATAAATCCGCAAAAAAAAGCCCGGCGGGAGCCGGGCCTTTTTCTACAGATGAGAACACTTCATTCATCGTCCATGATGCATTCGGCATTGCCCGGATCGTAGCGGCAACGCACACGCTTGAGGAAATGCATCATGTCGGCATCGTATTCGCCATCCTTGGTGAGGCGGATGCGGGCTTCACGCATCAGGCCGAAATAGCCGTCGCGGTCCACCTGCGGCACCTGCGACCAGTATTGTGCGGGAATGTCGTCTTCCGATTTCTTGATGAGCTTGAAGGCAGGGTCGACCATCTTGCTGGCGATGCCGCGCAACTTCTGGCCATCGCCCGGCTTGAAGCGGTCATGGCGAATCAGCGCAACAGCCGATATCTGCATGAAGGGCATGTTGACGATGGCCCCCTTGCTGCCAAGGCCGCGATGCAGTTCCAGCGGACGGAAGGCAATGGCCGGTGCGGCGATGATGTCAACCTGGCCGTTGTTGAACTTGCTGGAGAAATTGACGATGTCGGAAGACACCGGCTGCGCCCCTATCTGCTGCACCAGGCGCGCCTGGGTCTTGTCCCAGTCGAACACGGCCACTTTCTTGCCGGAGGCCTTGGCCAGGGTATTGATGGCACGATCATCCACGAAGGGATAAACCGCTCCCAGCGGAATGATGGCCGCCACCTCATAGGGGCCGCTCACCATGCGCGCGGCGCTCTTGGGGCTGAGCAGCAGGTCGATCACGGAGCGCATGGCTTCCTGCGAGGGCACGGCACCGATGGAGTCCATGCTGCCGACAAACTTGTTGAGCTGGCGCGCGCGCAGATTGGTCATCATGACAGCGTCGCACTGGCCGGCCTTGAAGTCGTCATAGGCCACGCCTTCGCTGGTATAGGGGCGCAGCGTCAGGTTGATGCCTTCCCGCTTGGCCTGCAGCGCGAAATCGCGCGCCAGCTCATAGGTTTCGCCTTGCTTGCCCACCAGGTCGAAGACGCAGGTGATCTGGGCCTGGGCCAGGCTGCTGGCCATCGCCAGCACGGCAGCCGCCCAATGGCGGCTGAACAGGGGAAGATGCTTCATTGATTCAAACCTCGGGGCCGGCTTCGCGCAGTAATGCCGACAGCGGCCAACAAGCAACCGGGTTTCCTTGCGTATTTTCCAATGAGGAGACATCAGGCTGTGGCAGCCGGGCCTTGCGGCCTCCTTTGTCCCTCGCGACTGCCTAGTTTCTGTGTGATGGGCATCACAGTCCATGTGTGTCAGCCGCCCATTCAACCATCTGTCAGCCCAGGAGATCACTCGTCGTTGATGGAGCACTCGGCGGCATCCGGCTCGCGCTTGCAGCGCACACGCTTGAGCAGCGTCATCATGCGCGGATCGTAGTAGCCGGACTTGGTGAGGTGTATGCGCATTTCACGCATGATTTTCTCGTAGCCGTTGCGGTCGGACAGCGGCACATGCATCCAGTGCTTGGGGTCCACTTCGCGCTCGGTATTGCGGATGAGACCAAAGAAGCGCGGCACCTGGCTGGCAATGTATTCACGGCTCTTCTGGCCAAAATCAGCCGGGAACTTGTCGCGACGGATGATGATCTGCAGGGAAAGCTGTATCACCGGGAAACGGGCAATGCCGCCCTTGGTGCCTATGCCCTTGTAGAGTTCCATGGGCTTGTACATGGGAATGGGCGCAAACAGGATGTCGACCTGGCCATTGTTGAACTTGCCGGCATACGTGGACAGATCGGAAGACACCGGCACAGCGCCCACGATCTTCACCATCTCCGCCTGCGACTTGTCCCAGTCCAGCACGGCCACTTTCTTGCCGGCAGCCTTGTCCAGGGAATTGATGCTGCGGTCGTTCACGAAGGCATAGGCGGCACCCACAGGCACGATGCCAGCCGTTTCGTACTGGCCGCTGATCATGCGCGGTGCCAGTTTGGGATTGGCCATGAGGTCGATGACATCGCGCATATGCGTATAGCTGGGGACAGCACCCACGGCATCTATGGAGCCAGTAAACTGGTTGAACATGCGGCCGCGCAGGCCGGTCATGAGCACGGCATCGCACTGGCCAGCCTTGAAGTCATCGGCGGCCACACCCTCGTTGGTGTAGACCTTCATCTTGATATTGGCGCCCCAGGCACGAGCAGCCAGCACATAGTCCTTCATGTTGCTGGCAGCATCTCCCTGCTCGCCCAGCAAATCCCATACACAGAGCACCTGCTGGGCAGGCTCGGCAAGGGCCACGGAGGAAAAGAGGAAGAAACCGGCCATGACCTGGCCAAAGCGACGACGGGCAACTGCAAGCTTCATGACCGCTCCCTATTCTTGTTTTTTTTCGGGCTTTTTCGAGGTCGGCTCCGGCGATCTGGCTACCGGATAAGGCAGGCTTTCTGCCTGCATCAAACCGTACAACACGAACCTGTTCGCATTTTAACCACAGAGAGGGGGGCCGCGATAAGCCCCGGCGGCCAATTTACCGGTATTTTTCGCCACTTCATCGCAGCACTTTGTGCCAAAGAAAAATACAGGCAGGCCAAAGCCATACGGACAAGCCTGCGGCACGTCATGCCGTCGCCAGCCAGGGCACCGCACCCGCCATCAACAGCTGTCCGACACATGCAGGGATCCGTGCTTTGGTACATACGCTCCGGCAATGAGGGAATTGCTCAGGGGGTCCACATTGACGCGCCGCCCAGAGATGAAAAGGGCGTGAGCCCCCTCTCCGTTGCGCCAGGGACGACAGAGTAACCTGGGCATCAAATATCCAAAAAAAAGGGGATGGCCAAAACAGGCCATCCCCAAGAGGGTTACCACAACAACAAAAACTGGAACTGGAAATCAGCGCTCTTCAGTAATTCACACTCAAAAAACGAGCGACTCAGGCAGCCTTGCGCTTTTCGCCGGCAGCCACCAGCTCGTCGAACAGCTTCTGGGTTTCTTCCTTCAGCTTGAGGCCGGCCAGACGCTGCTTGATGGCTTCAACCTGGGGCTTGAAACCATCAGCCTTCAGCTTTTCAGCTTCGGCCTTGAGCACTTCCACCACGCCCACGGCAACCACTTCAGCCTTGCTGGCAGCTTCGCCGCGGGATTCGGTACCGGCGGCAACAATCTTGTCGTACTGCTTCTTGCCTTCTTCTTCGACCTTGCTGGCGAGGCCGAGATTGGCGAGATAGATCTGCTGGCCGAGGCTCTTCACGCGCTCCACCAGGGTCTGCTGCTGTTCGGACAACTGCTTGAGTTCACCCATGACACACTTCCTTGAAAAATTGAAAAAGAAACGGAAACCGGCACGCCCGGAAAGCGACCCGGCCAATACCACTCCTCCGGGTCAACGGCGGCGATTATAGGGAGGGGAATCCATGGCAATCTTGCTGATTGTCGGACAATAAAACAATAGTGATGGCAGCCGACGAACTACCGGTCAGGAATGCGGATATCCGTATCCAGGAGGCTCAGGAGCTCACGGCGTATGCGTATCTGCTCAAGGTATTCATCGGGCGTGCGCAGGCGTCGCCGCAGCGCATCCAGTTCATGAAAGCAGGCCAGCTCGGCTTCCAGACGGAAGATTTCTTCGCTGAGCTCGACAAAGAGCAGGTCGGATTCAGGTTCGGTGAAGGGCGATACGCGGGTGGACATCATGGCACGCTCCCTGTGCACAGATGATTCGGAGGAAAAAACAGCGCTCGTCGCAGTCTAGCGCTACCGCGCCGGCCCGGCGGGCGACAGCCCCCACCCGCCCCGAAAAGGGAGAAGGGCGGGACAGGCGTCCCCGCTTTGCCAGGCGGGGAAGGTTCTTACTTCTTCGCGGCTTCCATGGCCTTGAGGATGTCGGCCTTGGCGGCGTCAGCGCCTTCCCAGCCAGTCACCTTGACCCACTTGCCCGGCTCCAGGGCCTTGTAGTTCTCGAAGAAATGCTTGATCTGGCCGAGCAGCAGTTCGGGCAGATCGGTGTATTCCTTCACGTTCTTGTAGAGCGGCGTGAGCTTGTCATGCGGCACCGCAAGCAGCTTGGTGTCCACGCCGGCTTCGTCTTCCATGTTCAGCTTGCCGACCACGCGCGAGCGGATCACGGAACCCGGCTGCACGGGGAAGGGGGTCACCACCAGCACGTCCAGCGGATCACCGTCTTCGGACAGGGTGTGGGGGACATAACCGTAGTTCACCGGGTAGGACATGCCGGTGCCGATGAAGCGGTCCACGAACAGGGCATCGGAGTCCTTGTCGATCTCGTACTTGATGGGAGCGGCGTTGGCCGGGATTTCGATGATGACGTAGATATCGTTCGGCACGTCCTTGCCGGCCGGGACATTGTTGTAGCTCATGGCTTGCACTGCTCTTGGCGGATGGGGAAAGAAAAACGGGGCGCATTATAGCGCCCCGCCCTCGCCTGCCAAATGCGGTCTTTACGACATCAGGCCAGCGCCGAGGCAACGAACAGGCCCACCACGCAGGCCAGGCTGGCAGCCCAGACCAGGGAACGCAGCATGGCCTTGTCGGCCATGTAGAGCACCCCGTAGAACAGGCGCAGGAGGATGTAGGCCACGGCCAGGCCATCCACCCAGCCCTGCGCGGCATGGGCGATATGGGCAATGATCACCGCCGCCATGAAGCCGGGAACGGACTCGAAGGTGTTCTGCTCGGCCCAGTGGGCGCGTTTTGCCGGGCCTTCCAGCCTGGCCAGGTATTCGCGCGGATTGTGGTTGTCCCGAGGACGGAAACCCGTGGTGAACTTGGCGACATAGGTCCACACATAGGGCAGGAAGATCGCGACCAGCACGCACCAGAAGGCAATTGTCATCACTGCACCATTTCCTGTTCGGTGAAGAGGCCGTCGAAAAGCGGTGTGGACAGGTAACGTTCGGCGGAATCCGGCAGCACGACCACAAGGGTCTTGCCCTTGTTCTCCGGACGCGCGGCAATGCGTGCGGCGGCGCAGGCTGCCGCGCCGCAGGAAATGCCGGCCAGGATGCCCTCTTCCCGCATCAGGCGACGCGCAAATTCAATGGCGTCTTCATTGCTCACGGTTTCCACGCCGTCCAGCAGGGAAAGATCAAGGTTCCTGGGCACGAAGTTGGCGCCCAGGCCCTGGATTTTGTGGCCGGCCGGCGTCAGCGCCTCACCCTTGCGCGTTTGCGTGATCAGCGGCGAAGCGGCAGGTTCCACCGCGATCGTCTGTATCGCGCGGCCCTGTGTTTTCTTGATGTAGCGCGAGACACCGGTAATGGTGCCACCGGTTCCTACGCCGGCCACGAAAATGTCTATCTTGCCTTCGCTGTCGCGCCAGATTTCAGGGCCGGTGGTTTTTTCATGGATGTCCGGGTTCGCCGGATTCTCGAACTGCTGCGGCAGGAAATATTTTTCCGGTGCCGAGGCGCGGATTTCTTCCGCCTTTTCCACGGCACCCTTCATGCCCTTGGCCGGATCGGTCAGCACCAGCGTGGCGCCCAGCGCCTTCAGCACCTTGCGCCGCTCCAGGCTCATGGAGGACGGCATCGTGAGCGTGAGCGGATAGCCGCGCGCCGCCGCCACAAAAGCCAGGGCGATGCCGGTATTGCCGGAAGTGGGCTCGACGATTTCCATGCCGGCCTTCAGCACGCCACGCTTTTCCGCATCCCAGACCATGCTGGCGCCGATGCGGCACTTAACGGAATAAGAAGGATTGCGGCCTTCGATCTTGGCGTAGACCGTGGCATTGCTGCCGCAGACACGGTTGAGTTTCACCAGCGGCGTATTGCCTATGGAAAGGGAATTGTCATCGAAACGCAGGGTCATGGCAGACCTCCTGTCAACTGCAGGGCCGGTGAATGAAGGGCACAGCATAGCGCAAACAGGTTTGCGGGAAAGTTGCCATATCAGGCAATCTCGTACGCGGCCGGCATCCACGCCCCGTGGCCGCTGCACTACTTCCACCCCCGAAAAGGAAATCCCATGGGCTCGCTACACGAAATCGCCCTCTTTCTCGGCGCGGCACTGCTCATCGTGCCGCTCTTCAAGCGCTTCGGCCTTGCCGTTGTCATCGGCTATCTGGCGGCCGGCATTGCCATCGGCCCCGATGCGCTGGGTTTCGTCAGCGACGGCCGCAGCGTGCTGCATGTCGCCGAATACGGCGTGGTGATGCTGCTCTTCCTCATTGGCCTGGAACTTGAACCCTCGCGCCTGTGGGTACTGCGCAAATCCGTGTTCGGCCTGGGCTCGCTGCAGATGCTGGGTACGGGCGGACTGTTCACCGGCATCGGCATCCTGCTTGGCTATACGCCGGGGGTCAGCGTGATTGCCGGTTTCGGCCTGGCCATGTCATCCACCGCCTTCGTGCTGCAATTGCTGGCCGAGAAAAACCAGCTCACCACCCAGCACGGCCGCCAGGCCTTTGCCATCCTGCTGTTCCAGGATCTCGCCGTGATCCCGCTGCTGGCGATCGTGCCGCTGCTTTCGGGCCACAAGGGCGAAGGCCACGACCTCATGGACCTGCTGCGCATTGTCGCGGTATTCGCGGCACTGATTTTTTCCAGCCGCACACTGATACGCCCCGCCTTCCGCTTCATTGCCAACAGCGGCGCGCCCGAGCTTTTCACCGGCGCGGCCCTCTTCATCGTGCTGGGCATTGCCTCGCTGATGGAATTCCTCGGCCTGTCCATGGCGCTGGGCGCCTTTCTGGCCGGCGTGCTGCTGGCCGACTCGGAATACCGGCATGAACTGGAAGCCAGCATCCAGCCCTTCAAAAGCCTGCTGCTCGGGCTCTTCTTCATGGCTGTGGGCATGACCGCCGACCTCGACCTGCTTGCTGCCGACACCTTGGGCATCGTTTCTGCGGCCGTCATCCTCATGCTGCTGAAATTCGTCGTGCTGCTGGTCATCGGCCGCCTTTCCGGCAGCAATCTGTTCAGCTCCATGAGCCTGGGCGTGACCTTGGCGCAGGGCGGTGAATTTGCCTTCGTGCTGTTCACGGCAGCCGCCGCCAGCGACAGCATCGACAACGCCCTCATGGAAAGGCTGGTGCTGGTCGTCACCGTTTCCATGGCACTGACACCGCTGGCCTTCTGGGTACTGGAGCGCTGGCTGGAACCGCGCTTCAAGCCACAGGACAAGCGCGCCTTTGATGTCATCGAAGAGCACAACAATCCCGTCATCATTGCCGGCTTCGGCCGCTTCGGGCAGATCGTGGCGCGCGTGCTGCGCATGCACCATATCGGTTTCACCGCGCTGGAGGCCGATGCGCGGCAGGTGGACTTCGTGCGGCGCTTCGGCAACAGCGTGTACTACGGCAATCCGGCGCACACCGAGCTGCTGCATTCGGCCGGCGTCGGCAAGGCAAAGATCTTCGTGCTGGCCATTGATGACGTGCGCGATTCGGTGCGCACCGCCGAAGCCGTGCACCGGCATTATCCCAAAGTGAAGATTTTTGCCCGCGCCCGTGACCGCGCCCACGCCTACCAGCTCATGGACATTGGCGTTCATGTGATCAACCGCGAGATGTATCTCTCCAGCCTCGATCTGGCGCGGCAAGTGCTGGAGGGTCTGGATTTCCCGCCGGAGCGCGCACGGCGCAGCGTGAACACCTTCCGCGAGTACGACGACGAACTCATGCGCCGCCAGCATGCCATCTACCAGGACGAGGCCAAGCTCATCGAAAGCTCGCGCGAGGCCATGAAGGAACTGGAGGGCCTTTTTGAAAGCGACCAGCAAGCCGCCGAGAAACAGCTGCCGGAAGACAACGGTCCCGACTCGCTGCATGTCGATCACTGATTGCGGT
>JASLCO010000361.1 GCA_030146505.1 Moraxellaceae bacterium | reverse complement strand
TGGCGATGAACTGAAAGATGTTCTTGGCAAGGGCAGTATGAAAGAAACTCAAGAGGCACCTAACGTTAACTAGACACCAAATGGTGCGTTTTGGATTACGGCACGTGGTGCCTAAATCGGCTTGTGGAAATAGGGGCCTTTGACTTCAATGGCTTGCAGTGGGGTGCCATGGAGGGCGCCCTAATTTCTTCGGGAAAATACACCATGGATGGAAAAGGGCAAGGGCCGGGGTTGCTGGAGGTCATGCGCGATGAGATTCGCAAGCGGCATTACAGCATCCGTACGGAGGAGGCCTATCTGCAGTGGGTGCGGCGTTATGTGCAGTTTCATGGACGGCGGCATCCGGCAGGGTTGGGAGCACCGGAACTGGAGGCTTTCCTGACGCATCTGGCAGTGGCGCGCAATGTGGCGGCGTCAACACAGAACCAGGCTTTGTCGGCCATCCTCTTTCTTTATCGCGAGGTGTTGCATCAGCCTTTGCCCTGGTTGGACGGGGTGACACGGGCGAAGAAGCCGCAGCGTTTGCCGGTGGTGCTGACGCCGGACGAAGTACAGCAGGTATTGTCGGTGCTGGAGGGTACACACCAGCTTATGGCGCTGCTTTTGTATGGCAGCGGCTTGCGCTTGATGGAATGTGTGCGCCTGCGTGTGAAGGATGTGGATTTTGTGCGTCGCGAGATCGTGGTACGCGAGGCGAAGGGTAACAAGGACAGGGTGACGATGTTGCCGCAACGCGTGGTGGAGCCACTGCAGCGGCATTTGCAGCGGGTGAAGCTGCTGCATGAGGAGGATGTGCTGGCGGGGTATGGGCGTGTGTGGTTGCCGCATGCGCTGGCGGTGAAGAAGCCGGCGGTGCCGGCTGAGTGGGGCTGGCAGTATGTGTTTCCCTCGTCACGTCTTTCGCTGGACCCGCGCAGCCAGGAGGTGCGACGTCATCATGTGGATGAGAAATCCTTGCAGCGTGCCATCAAGAAGGCGTTGGCGAAGACGGGAATCGTGAAGCCGGCGACCACGCATACCTTGAGGCATTCCTTTGCCACGCATCTGCTGGAAAACGGCTATGACATCCGCACGGTGCAGGAATTGCTCGGTCATGCCGATGTGGCCACCACGCAGATTTATACGCACGTTCTCAATCGTGGCGGGCTGGGTGTGCGCAGCCCGCTGGATTGATGCGCCGTCTGTTGGATGGAAGAGCCAGTTCAGGGAAAATCATTGATGCGGGTCATGACTGTCATCGCTGGCATGGCTGCCGGCCAGTCCCAGCCCCATGCCGGCTGCAGCGCCGCCGCCCCCACCTCCCTTGCCGCCTCCGCCTTTATTGTTGCCGCCTTTGTTGTCGTTTTTTCCGCGCGCGGCAGAGGGGCGGGCGGGGCCTTGCCGGGGGATGACGAGGTGCTCTGCAATCGGTTCCAGGTCAAGTGCCTTGCGTATGAAGGCGCGCAGTGAGATCACGAGCTCGGCAGTGTGGATGGGGCGTCCTGCACTCAATTCAGCGGCAGCTTGCGCGGCCAGCTTCACCTGTTCTTCGGTGCCGAGCAGGATGATGTCGGAAAGGGCGGCTTCCACGGCATCGCGTATGCGACGGGCGCGTTCGTTGTCGGTGAGGGCGTCGTCGTCGGCTTCTTCGTTGTCGGTGTTGTCAGGAAGGGTTGCCTTTGCGCGAAGACGCAGGTCGCGCAGATGTGTGGGATCGACCATGAGGTTGCCGGTGAAGGAGCTGCCCAGGGTTTTGTAGGCGGCAATCAGCGTGCGCAGGCGTTCGTTGATCTGGCGGTTTTCGCGTTCGCGTCGCTGCTGGATGGTCTGCATGATGAGCAGGCGTATGCCGACGCCAATCAGCGTGATGAAGGCCAGGCCGAGCAGGGTGGAAAGCAGGGTGTGCCAGGAGCTGAAATCCAGGTTGCGCATGAGGGGCTTCCTGTAGTGGCCTTTGGTGTTGCGGGCCATGTGGATGATGCGGGCCATTCTAGGGCGGGTTCAGGCGGCTGTGTCGATTTTAGGGTGTGCTTGTGGGGAGCAGGAATGAGCGGTCTGGAAAAGGCGGGCTGCTGATGGCGTTAATTTCTGTGCTCCTCTCCCGCGAGGGGAGAGGAGAGGTTTTGTTTTTCGGGGATGAGGTTGCGTGAAACGGGCTTCATGAAAAAGGGCGCACAAGGCGCCCTTTTTCATTTCCCGGAAGCCATCAGGCCTTGGGGCCGGCAGCACGTATGGCCGGGTCTACATCGGCATACTTTTCATCAAAATTCTTGAGGAAAAGCGTGGCGAGTTCACGGGCCTTGGCGTCGTGGGCTTCGGGGTTGGTCCAGGTGTTGCGCGGCACCAGCAGCTTGCTGTCCACGCCTTCCACGGCCACGGGCACATCCAGGTTCATGATGTCCAGGTGCTGGGTTTCCACCTTGTCCAGCTTGCCGGAGAGGATGGCGCGGATGACGGCGCGTGTTGTCGGGATGGAGAAGCGTTTGCCTTCGCCATGGGGCCCGCCGCTCCAGCCGGTGGAGACAATGAATACCTTGGAGTCGAATTCGCTGATGCGCTTTTGCAGAAGCTCGGCGTATTCACTGGCGTGGCGCGGGAAGAAGGGCGCGCCGAAGCAGGTGGAGAAGGTGGTCTTGATGCCGGGGCCGGCGCCCATTTCCGTCGAGCCCACGAGAGCGGTGTAACCGGAGAGGAAGTGGAAGGCCGCCTGCTTGTTGTTGAGCACGGCCACGGGCGGCATCACGCCGAAAAGATCGCAGGTGAGGAAGATCACATGCTTGGGTTCGCCGGCACGGTTGGCGGGAACGCGCTTGGCAATGTGCGACAGCGGGTAGGTGGCGCGGGTGTTCTGCGTGTGGCGCACGTCGTCGTAATCCGGCACGCGGGTGTTTTCGTCCAGCACCACGTTTTCCAGCACGGAACCGAACTTGATCGCGTCCCAGATCACCGGCTCGTTTTCCTGCGAGAGGTTGATGCACTTGGCGTAGCAGCCGCCTTCGATATTGAAGACGGAGCCCTTGGCCCAGCCGTGCTCGTCGTCACCGATCAGGTAGCGTTCCGGGTCGGCGGAGAGCGTGGTCTTGCCGGTGCCGGAGAGGCCGAAGAAAAGGGCGGTGCCGCCGTCTTCGCCGACATTGGCGGAGCAGTGCATGGACAGCACGTCCTTGCCGGGCAGCAGGTAGTTCTGCACGGAGAACATGGCTTTTTTCATTTCACCGGCGTAGCGCATGCCGGCGAGCAGCACCTGGCGCTTGGCGAAGTTCAGGATGACGCAGCCGTCGGAGTTGGTGCCGTCGCGTTCGGGCACGCATTCAAAGCCGGGGGCGTTGATGATCTGCCATTCGTCTTTCTTGGCAGGGTTGTAGCTGTCGGGGTTGATGAACAGCGTCTTGCCGAACAGGTTGTGCCAGGCGGTTTCGGTGGTCATCTTCACCGGCAGGTAATGCTCGGGGTCGGAACCCACGTGCACATGCGAGACAAACTGGTCGCGCTGGCTCACATGGCTCTGCACGCGGTCCCAGAGGGCATCGAACTTGTCGGCGGGGAAGGGCTTGTTCACGGCGCCCCAGTGGATGCTGCCGGAAGTGCTGGGCTCGTCCACGATGAAGCGGTCGGCGGGCGAGCGGCCGGTGCGGTGGCCGGTATTGACGTTGAGGGCGCCATTGTCGGCCAGGGTGCCTTCGCCGCGCTGTACAGCCAGCTCAACCAGGCGGGCGCGGGAAAGGTCGGTATGGATGGTGGGGGTGCTCATGATTGTTTTTCTACTTCCATGGTTGGTAGTGGAGGTTAGGCGGCAAGGTTGCCGGCAGCTTGTGGCCGGGCCGGCGACCGAAAGAGTGGGGCGGATTATCGCCGAGTGGCCGCCAGCCGGGTAGTGACTGGTCGGCGTTTTTGGTCTGCCGGCCCCGGGTGACGGCTGCCCCGGTCGGCGCTGGAGGGGGACGGAGGCCTGTGGCAGAGTAGCCGCCCGTTCCCGGCCCTGCCCGGCCGCCGCTTTGGAGACTCCGTCATGCCGAATCCTGTCCTGCACCAGATCAATGTCCTGGGCGCCGTGGTGAGTTCCACCCTGGGCAAGTGGCGGGGCGCCAAGGCGCTGGTCAGCTCGGCCGACCAGCCGGCGCTGCCGCTTCGCCTCTATGACATGGAAGGCTGCCCCTTTTGCCGTGCCGTTCGCGAAGCCCTGACTG
>JASLCO010000142.1 GCA_030146505.1 Moraxellaceae bacterium | reverse complement strand
TGCTCATAGGCGCCTGCGCCTATGAAGCAAAGATCCACGGCATCGGACTGTGCGCGCTCGCGCATCTGGCGGGTGACTTCCATTTCAGACAGGCCTTCGGGAATGCCGGCCAGCGCGTTGCCACGCAGATGCACCGGAATTTCGTCGAAGAGGGTTTCAATGGAAGACGCGCCGATGGCATCCAGCATCTTGCGTACGTCGTCATCGGTATGGGGAATAAAAGGCATGGGGATAAATCTCTATAAGGATGTTTCTCCCTCTCCCTTTGGGAGAGGGTGGGGGTGAGGGCAAACAGCTTCGATTAAGACAACCACCCTCACCCTAGCCCTCTCCCAAAGGGAGAGGGAACCAAACAGCAGATCAGTGATCTTCCGCTTCGACTTTGGCGTCGTAATCTTCCGCCGAGAGCAGGTCTTCCAGTTCGGCGACATCGCTCATACGGATCTTGTACATCCAGCCATCGTGATAGGGATCGCTGTTCACGATTTCCGGGGAGTCGGTCAGGGCTTCGTTCACGGCAATGATTTCGCCGGAAACAGGCGCGTAGATATCGGAAGCGGCTTTCACCGACTCCACCACGCCGGCTTCATCCTGCGCGGCCACGGTGTCGCCCACTTCAGGCAGCTCGACATAGACGAGGTCGCCCAGTGCATCCTGGGCATGATCGGTGATGCCGACAGTGGCGACATCGCCATCGACACGTACCCATTCATGGGAGGGGGCGTATTTCAGTTCAGCGGGCGTTTTGCTCATGGTGCTGGCCTCGGAGGTTAATGCCGTTAATCGTTAAATCAGAAACAGGAAAACAAACTCAGTACAGGGCTTTGCCATTGCGCACGAAAGGCGCTTTCACAATGCGTACAGGCAAACGCTTGCCACGGATTTCGACTTCGGCACGTTCACTAGCTCCAGCCGGAATACGGGCAAAGGCGATGGCGCGCTCCAGTGTCGGCGAGAAAGTGCCGGAGGTGGTTTCACCTTCGCCTTCTGCCGTAATCACTTTCATATGCGAGCGCAATACGCCTTTTTCTTCCAGGATGAGGCCGACGAGGCGGCTTTTCACACCCGCAGCTTTTTCAGCCAGCAGTGCAGCCTTGCCGATAAAGTCGTGCGGCTGTTCATCCGTGCCCCAGGCGATGGTCCAGGCCATATTGGCAACGAGAGGCGAAACGGATTCGTCCATATCATTGCCATAAAGATTCATGCCGGCTTCCAGGCGCAGCGTATCGCGTGCACCCAGACCGCAGGGCTTTACACCGGCCGCTGCCAGCTCGCGCCAGAAAGCACCGGCCTCATCATTCGGCAGCAGGATTTCCACGCCGTCTTCGCCCGTATAACCCGTGCGCGCGACAAACCATTCGCCAGCTTCTTCGCCCTGGAATACTTCAAGACCGTTCACGAGGCCGACCAGTGCCGGCTTCACGGCAGCAACGATAGACCGTGCTTCCGGCCCCTGCACGGCAATCATGGCGAGATCTTCGCGCTCTTTTAGGGTGATGCGGAAATTCGCCGCCTGCGACTGCATCCAGGCCAGATCTTTTTCACGCGTGCCGCAATTCACCACGACACGCCAGAGATTCGGGTTGCTGCTGACGGGCTTGTAAACGATGAGATCGTCGATGACGCCGCCGTCCTCTTTCAGCATGCCGGAGTACAGAGCCTTGCCGGGCGTTTTGAGACGGGACACATCATTGGCCAGCAGCTTGCGCAGCCAGGCCTCGGCATCCGGGCCCTCCAGTTCGAGAAAGGTCATATGCGAGACATCGAACATGCCGGCCTTGCGGCGCACGGCATGGTGCTCTTCCAGCACGGAGTCGTACTGCACAGGCATGTCCCAGCCGCCGAAATCGACAATACGGGCCTTGAGGGCGAGGTGTTCGGGATAAAGCGCGGTCTGGCGGCCCATGGCGGATTCCGTACAAAGGCGCCGGGCAGAAACGGGCCGGGCGCAAAGCCGGGCATTTTACACGGAGAGGGGGGCGGGCTCTATGGACGGCGTGACTCTGACGCCATGAAAGAAAATCCCCTTCCGGCTGAGCCCGGCACAAGGCCGGGAGCCGGAAGGGGATGGGAGGCAGTGCTTTCAGCCGTGGAGCTTGGCAGCGACTTCCGCCACATGCTTGCCCTGGAAGCGGGCGCCAGCCAGCTCGTTTTCGCTGGGCTGGCGGCTGCCGTCACCATTGGCGATGGTGGTGGCGCCGTAGGGGCTACCGCCGGTGATCTGGCTGTTGTCCATCTGGCCGGCAAAGCTGTAGGGCAGGCCAACCACGACCAGACCGAAATGCAGCATATTGGTGATCAGGGAGAACAGGGTGGTTTCCTGACCGCCATGCTGGGTGGCGGTGGAGACGAAGGCCGAACCGACCTTGCCGTTCAAGGCGCCACGGGCCCAGAGGCCGCCGGCCTGATCCAGGAAGCTGGCCATCTGCGAGGAGATACGGCCGAAACGGGTACCGGTACCAAAGACGATGGCGTCGTAGTTTTCCAGATCAGCGATGGTGGCCACGGGGGACTTCTGGTCCAGCTTGAAGTGGGCATTGCGGGCCACCTCTTCAGGCACAAGTTCAGGCACGCGCTTGATGTCCACAGTGGCACCAGCGGAACGGGCGCCTTCGGCCACGGCCTCAGCCATCTGCTCGATATGCCCGTAGGCGGAGTAATAGAGAACGAGAACCTTGGCCATGATGCGCTCCTTGGGATGGGGTACTGCCGGCGGCAGTGTATTGCGTCAGCGCCTTGGCGCCTTCGTGATGAGGGAATGATAGGAGAGTTGCACCTGCGTGATATATCCGGGGCAACGGGAAAGACTGTTGCCGCTATTGCAACGATGAACTCAGCCGCTCCAACTGCTTGTCATGCCAGCGCGACAAGAAAAGCAGTGCTGAAACAGCGCCAATCAGGCAAAGGAACATGTCCCACTGCGTATCCCAGACATCGCCCTGGGTACCGAGGAAGGACTCAGCCGCCTGACCATTCACCAGCGCCGCAAACCATTCGATGAACTCATAGCAGGCACTGAAAGCAAGGCAGATGGAAAGCACAAACAGCACGAGCCAGCCGCCCCGCTTCACAACCTCTTTCCGGACAAGGATTTCCCGCGCCAGGATGGCGGGCTCGAAGCCCTGCATGAAATGACCAAGACGGTCATAGTGATTGCGTTGCAGCTCAAAGGCCTCCTGCACCCAGAAACCCAGCGGTACTTTGGCATAGGTGTAATGGCCACCAAGAATGAGCACGAGGGCATGCAGGAAAATCAGCGTGTAAAGCAGCGGCGTGAGCGGAAAGCGCTTGTGCGTGAGCAACAATAGCGGCAAGGCAATCAGCACCGGTGCCACTTCCAGCCACCAGGTCAGGCCGTCTTCCGGAGCAATCGCCGATACGCCCAGCGCCAGCAAAGTCAGCAGGAGAAAAACCAGCGGCAAGCGATCCTGCTTTTGCATATCCATTCCTTGTGCTTTCAATCTGCCGCGCGCGCTGCCTGCGGCAAATCGCCGGCCAAGCCCATGGCGACGCGGGCAAACTCCTGCTTGAGCGGCAGCAGTTTGTTGGTGGCATTGAGGCCGATATTACGCGCCACCACCAGCAGCGGATTATGGCTGGCGAACAAGCGACGGAAGCCCGTCATGCTATTGAGGATGAGCGTGTTATGGGCGCGACGGCGGCGTGAGTAGCGCTCCAGCGTTGCCGTGCTCCACCAGGCGATATTCCTTTCCTGTGCCCGCAGGATTTCTTCAGCGAGCACTGCTGCATCCAGCAGGCCGAGATTCACGCCCTGCCCGGCAAGCGGATGTATGGCATGAGCCGCATCGCCAATCAGTGCCAGACCTTCGCGCGCATAATCGCGCGCATGCTGGGCGCGAAGCGGAAAACTGAAGCGCTTGTCGCACCACTGCACTTCACCTAGGGTGTGCTCGAAGGCAAAGCCCAGTTCGCGACGGAAGGCATCGTCGTCCAGACCCAGCAGACGTTGCGCTTCCGCCTCATCCTGCGACCACACAATCGAGGAATGATGCGCATCGCCATCAGCCGTAAGCAGCGGCAGGAAAGCCAGCGGTCCCGCACTCATGAAACGCTGCCAGGCGGTGTACTGATGCGGCTTTTCTGTGCGCACGGTGGTGACAATGGCACGCTGGCCATAATCGGTTTCGGAAACCGTAATGCCGGCCAGCTGACGCACAGCTGATTGCGCACCGTCGGCACCGATTACCAGCTTGGCGCGGATTTTTTCACCCGAAGCCAAAGTCAGCAGCCAGTCTTCCGGCAAACGCTCCAGCGCCGCCAGCTGTGTCGGGCAATGCAGAGTGACGCCACTGGATTGAGTGGCTGCCTCGGTCAGCGCCCATTGCAGCAGACGATTTTCCACCAGCACACCCAGATGGCTTTCGCCAAGCTCACGTGCAGCAAACTGCACACGGCCGGTGCCATCCGCATCCCAGACCGTCATCGCCTCATAGGGGCAAAGTCGCTGCGCCGCCATGGTTTCCCAGGCGCCGACATGTCGCAGGAGATTTTCGGAAGCGCGAGTGAGTGCAGAAACACGCGGCTCGAAAGCATCATTTTTTTGTGGCGCTGTAAGCGCAGCACGCTCCAGCAAGACAATACGCAGACCGGAATTTTTCAGCAGGGCTGCCAGCAGCGAGCCCACCATGCCGGCACCGACGATGACGATATCGGCCTGGCTTTCATTGACGGCGCTCATTGATTCAATCCCATGGCATAACGTGCCAGCGCCTGTTTGGCCGCAGGCAGCAAATCAAACGTCACCATGCCGACATTGCGCGCCAGCGTCAGGCCCGGTGTGTTATTGGAAAAGCCGCGCACAATGCCGTCGGAGAAACGTATGACATTGAGCTGGTCTTCAGTACGCACTTTTTCATAATCCTGCAGCAGGGCGAAATCACCTAGGTCGCGCCCCTCGCGATGAGCTTCACGCAGACGCGCAGTCAGTGCCAGGCAATCGCGCAGGCAAAGATTGAAGCCCTGCCCAGCCACCGGATGCAGGCTGTGTGCCGCATTGCCGATGATGACGGCACGCGGCTGCGACTGCGCATGCGCTACGGTCAGCGCCAGCGGAAAGGCAAAACGTTTTGCGGTTTTTACAAAGCGGCCAGCGCGTTTGCCAAAAGCGGACTGCAGCTGAGCAATAAATTCTTCATCACTGCATTCAATCAGTGCCTTTTCCTGACCCAGCGGCAAGGCCCAGACCACCGAGCGGCGCTGCTCTTCGGCAGAGGACGGCAAAGGCAGCAAGGCAATGGGGCCGTGTTCGGTAAAGCGCTCGTAGGCGATGTTGTCATGCGGCAAATGCGTGGCCACCGTAGTTACCAGCGCCACCTGCTCATAGGAAGTAGTTTCGGCAGACACGCCGAGAAACTGGCGCGAGACCGACTGCGCACCATCAGCTGCCACCACCAGCGGCGCCGACAGCGTAAAGGCTTCGCCGTCACGTAAAAGCTCGGCCGTCATCTGCGTGGCGCCAGGCTTCAAGCCGGTCAACTTTACGCCATCCAGAATGCGTACATTGGGGCGGGACTTGAGCGCGCGCAGCAGCACCAGACCCAGCCAGGCATTTTCAATAACCTGACCAAAGCTCTCGACATTTTCTTCTTCGGCCACCAGCCGCGCCATGCCGAAATGCCCACGCTCGGAAACATGGATCTGGTGTATGGGCGTGGCATGGCTTTGCAATTCATCCCAGAGCCCGAGCTCGCGATACGTCGCAACCGTCTTGCGCGAGAGCGCGGTATTGCGCGCATCGAAACTGGGGCGATACGGCAGCGGCTCGCCTGGCAACACCGGCGGCAGGGCAATCGCCTCCACCAGCGTGATGCGCAGGGAAGGCTCGCGCGCCAGCAGCAGGGCCAGGGTCACACCCACCATGCCACCGCCGACAATCACGATATCCGCTGCGGCGTCTCTTGCTTCAGCCTGTACTGTCATCACACACTCTTCACCAAAATCGTGCCGCCCATCACATAGTCCGGGCCTTCGGGCTGCGGCGGCTCCGTATAATCGCACAAAGCCCACTCTGCGAAGCCCTTATGAAATTTCTTGCCGCTATCACCCTGGCCGCCACGGCCGCCCTGCCTGTTTGCAGCCTGGCCCAGACCGCTCCGACAACAACTCCTGCTGCCGCAGCACCAACAGCCACCACAGCGGCAAATTCCAACGCAACATCCACGGCCACACCAGCCACCGACATCAGCACGCCGCCGGCCGAAAGTAACGAAGAAATCACCGTGCAAGGTCCGCGCATCTACCTCGTCACCCGTATCAAGCTTTCCGGCACCGACCTCACCCAGGTCGTGTTCTTCCAGCATCCCGCCATGAGCGATATGGAAGCTTGTGAAGCCGAGCGCTCCC
This sequence comes from Moraxellaceae bacterium, assembly GCA_030146505.1. Taxonomy (GTDB): domain Bacteria; phylum Pseudomonadota; class Gammaproteobacteria; order Pseudomonadales; family Moraxellaceae; genus UBA2031. The sequence continues at coordinate 3,829 of JASLCO010000142.1, read as the reverse complement.
GCGGACTCATGAACCAGTGGAATTACTTTGGCCGTTATTACCTGAAGACGCTGAAGGGAGTTTCCTACAAGGTGGATTACCGTTGCGTGGAGAGCGAGACGCGCCTGGCTTACTGGCGCAAGGGCATTGCCAACAGCATCTCCTATCTGGTGCGCACCGGCGACAACAAGCTGCGGATCAGCGAACACTCCAACTTCTTTGAGTGCCGCAATGCCCTGCGCGCCGTAGCCAAGGAAGAAAGCGTGGACAATTTCTGCGCCGTTTCTTCCCAGGTCGTCATTCCTGAACCTCCCGCCGAGCAGGCAGCGCCGACTCCGGCACCGCAGGGCTGATTCCAGCCCTGCGTTTCAGGCCCGCATCAAGGCTTCGATATCGGCGACATTCTTGACCACGGCCTGCGTCAACACCTCGCTGCCGGTCTTGGTCACCAGCACGTCATCCTCGATACGCACGCCTATGCCGCGCCACTTGGCGTCCACGGTCTCGTCATCCGGGGCAATATAAAGGCCGGGCTCCACCGTCATCACCATGCCGGCTTCCAGCTCGCGCCAGCGGCTGTCCACCTTGTAGTCGCCCACATCATGCACATCCATGCCCAGCCAGTGGCCGGTGCGGTGCATGAAGAACTGGCGATATTTTTCCTTTTCCAGGCATTCGGCCTTGCTGCCCTTGAGCAGGCCGAGATCCAGTAAACCTTCGGTGAGAATATTCACCACGGCTTCATGCGGCGTATTCCAGTGCGCGCCCGGCTTCACGCTGGCAATGGCGGCATACTGTGAATCCAGCACCAGCTGGTAGATGGCTTTCTGCTCGGGCGAGAATTTTCCGTTCACGGGGAAGGTGCGCGTGATATCGGAGGCGTAATGGTCCAGCTCGCCACCGGCATCAATCAGCACCAGATCACCGTCCTGCATGACACGGGTATTTTCCACATAGTGCAGGATGCAGGCATTGGCACCGGAACCGACGATGGTGTTGTAGGCCGGAGCCTGGCAGCCGTTTTTCATGAATTCGTGCAGGAGTTCAGCTTCCAGCTCGTATTCCGTCATGCCGGGCTTTGAAACCTGCATGGCCCGCATGTGGGCACGTGCGGAAATAGTGGCGGCGCGGCGCATGACCTTGATCTCTTCCGTGGACTTGAAGAGACGCAGATCGTGCAGCAGATGATCCAGCATGAGGAATTCGCCCGGCGCATGCAGACCAGCGCGGGATTTGGCGCGTATGGAATTCACCCAGCCCATGAGGCGCTGGTCGAACAGCGGCTGCGCGCCCATGGACACGAAAACACGCTCGCGGCCTTCGATCAGGCCAGGAATGATTTCGTCCAGATCGGTAATGGGGAAGGCATCGCTGGCGCCAAAATCTTTTACGGCTCCTTCCGGACCGGCGCGATAGCCGTTCCAGATTTCCATCTCGCGATCACGTTCGCGGCAGAAGAGCACGTATTCGCCCTGGGGCCGGCCGGGAATCAGGCAGATCACGGCTTCGGGCTCGGCAAAGCCGGAGAGGTAGTAGAAGTCACTGTCCTGACGATAACGGTATTCGGTATCGCGGTTGCGGCGGTGATGCGGAGCGGCCGGCAGGATGGCGACGGAGCCCGGCCCCATCATGTTCATCAGGGCCTGGCGGCGGCGGGCGAATTCAGTGGCGGGCAACAGGGACATGGGACTCGCAGCTTAAGAAATGGGATTCAATGAAGCGTTGGCGGCTCCGCGCCTTCCTCATGCTCGCGCTGCTCTTCCGGCGGCGCCATTTCCTCGAAGAGATGTATCACGGCCATGCGCACGAACTCATAGAGTTCGGCATAGGCGGATTCATCCGCTTCGTCATTGTCCTGGGCGGTGGCGTCGACGCTGGAGACGTGCACGATGTCCTGCAGGGTTTCGCGCACCGATTCGGCATGCACTCGGGTGTCATTGGGACGCACTGCGGTGCCGAAGCCCACCAGGAAACCCTGGCACCAGTCCGAGAGGGCCGTGACACGGGCTGCCAGATCGTCATCGTCGTCAGGCAGCAGGGGCATGAAAATCAGCTCGCTGTCGCCCAGGTCTTCCAGGGTTTTCAGTTGCAGTTGCCAGAGCGCAGCCATGGTCTCGTCGGCAAAAACCCGGTCGGTTTCCGCGTGCGTTTCCAGCACTTTCTGCAGGGTATTGCGGTTGAGGCGGGCACCGCCCGACAAAAGGCCGGTCAGCACGCCATGGAGTTCGGAGGCGGTGCAGGCCGTGTCGAGGCGGGACAGGGCATTGGCCAGTTCGTCGAGACTGGGGACGGAGGCGGGTGGGTGCATGGCTTGCGTCCGATTGACCCTTGATGAAATGAAAATCTATAGTACCCCCCACGCCGCCCTTCGGCCATCCTTGTGATTACCAGCGCCATGCTCGACAACGACCTCAAGATACTGAGCGAACGCATAGACAGCCTGACCGAATTGTCTTCGCGCCTCATGGCGGAAAACCGGAAGCTGCGCACCCAGGAGTCGGCCCTGCTGGCCGAGCGCGACGAGCTGCAAAAGAAGAACGAGCTGGCGAAAGCCCGTGTCGAAGCCATCATCCTGCGCCTCAAGGCTCTTGAAGCGCAGGAGTGATCCCGGGGTGAACACCCCACTCCACCGTTACCCGGAACCTTCATGAGCAGCGAAACCAGTACGCTCGAAGTCTTCATCCTGGACAAGTCCTACCGCATCAACTGCCCGGAAAACGAACAGGAAAGCCTGCGCTCATCGGCGCAATACCTGGACCGCAAGATGCGCGACATACGCTCCTCCGGCAAGATCATCGGACTGGAGCGCATTGCCGTGATTGCGGCGCTCAACATCACGCACGAGCTGCTCAATGCCTCGCGCAGCGTGGATGCGCAGTCGGATTCCAAGGCCGAGCTCGCCAGGCTTATCGGCAAGATTGAAAAGACACTGGACAATTACCAGTCGCAAGATTCCTGAGCGCCGCTCATGCGCCCTTGTTCGCCACCGGGCCGACAAGGCGCCGCAACATCCCTGCAACAAGCCCTTCATCATTTTCCTGATTACCGCAAACCCGGCTTTGGTATACTGCGAGCGTGATCCCCTGAAGTGTTTGCCAGCCGGTCCAGTCCCCTGAGCCGATATCATCACCCCGGGAAGTTCACGTGATTGTTGTGTGCATGTCCGCCCGACGGAAAGCCTGATACAGCCACTGGGCTTCCCCCTTGAACCGTTGGGTTCAAGGGTTCAGATCGGCAGCGGCACTTCGGAGGACACACTCCCTTGATTGCTTCCCCACCTCTTTCTGCAACGGACCGCGCCATTTTCCGGCGTGAGCTGCGCCAGAAACGACGTGCACTTTCCTGCTCGCAACAAAAGCTTGCCGCCCGGCATCTGGCTCAACATCTTGCCGCCCTGCCTGCATTGCAGCAGGCGCAACGTATTGCCCTGTACTGGCCGGTGGATGGTGAAATTGATGTGCGTGCGCTGGCGCGCCAGGCAAATTTTTCCCGTCACGTTTTTTATCTGCCGGTGCTGCAGGCATTTCCCGCCAATACCCTGCGCTTTGCGCGCTGGCCGCGCGCGCGCCGGCAACAGCGCAACCGTTTTGGCATTCCTGAACCACGTGGACGTCGTGCCCTGCCTGCAGAAAAAATGGATGCCATCCTGCTGCCCCTGACGGGTTTTGACGCGCAGGGCAATCGCCTCGGCATGGGTGGCGGCTTTTATGACCGCACCCTGGCTTTCAAGCGCCGCTGCGGACACAAGAGTGCGGGCCGGCCCCTGCTGATCGGCGTGGCGCATGCCTGCCAGCAGGTCGCCAGTCTGCCGGCAGAAGACTGGGATGTGGGCTTGCAACTGATCGTGACG
>JASLCO010000109.1 GCA_030146505.1 Moraxellaceae bacterium | reverse complement strand
TGGTCATCGCGCTTGACGATCTGCTGGCGGTTGGCGGCCACGAGGTCGCCCATTACCGTGCTCATCACGTCGTTCAGCGTGATGAGGCCCACCACCAGCGCGTACTCGTTCACCACCATGGCAAAGTCCTCGCGGCTGGCACGGAACTGCGTGATGAGCTCGGACAGGGTGAGGCTGTCGGGAATGGTCAGCACCTGCTTGATCCAGGGCGCCTTCTCCAGCGTCAGCGGCTGGTTGTGGATGATGCGGGTCAGCAGGTCCTTGCTGTCGGCATAGCCCACCACGCGGTCTATCACATCGTCGCAGACCAGGTATTTGGAATGGCTGTGCTGGGCGATTTTCTGTTTCAGCTCGTCCTCACCCTCCTGCAGCGTGAGGTAAATGATGCTCTCGCGCGTGGTCATGGCCGATGACACCAGGCGTGATTCCAGCTCGAACACGTTTTCTATGAGGTGGTATTCCTGCTTGGCCACCACGCCGGCCTCGGCCCCGGCATCGACCATGGCGTAGATGTCGTCGAAAGTGATGTCGTCGGCGCGCTGGCCGGGCTGGCCCAGCAGGCCCAGCATCCAGTCCGAAATGGTGGTGAAGAACCACACCACCGGCTTGAAGAGCGCAATGCAGAAGCGCATGGGCCCCACCACGCGCAGCGCCAGCCTTTCCGGTGCAATCATGGCCAGGCGCTTGGGCATGAGGTCGGCAAAGAGGATGAAGACGCTGGTTATGGTGAAGAAGGACGCCAGGAAGCTCAGCGTTTCCAGCGCCGGCCCGTTATAGGCCAGCACGATCAGCGAGCGGTAATAGGGCGTGAGCGAGGCCTCGCCGAAGATGCCGGCCAGGATGGCAATCGCATTGAGCCCGATCTGCACCACCGTGAAGAAATGCCCCGGTTTGCTCTGCAGTGCCAGTACCTGCGCGGCTTTTTCATTTCCTTCATCGACCAGCACGTTCAGCTTGATCTTGCGCGCTGAGGCCAGCGCGATTTCTGCCACGGAAAAGAAGGCGCTCACCACGATCAGCGCCAGCAGTACGAAAAGCTCCTGAGACAGGCTCACAAGGCCGCTCCATCAATATGACGGCGCCCAGTATAGCCTTGCGGGCTGTTTGAGACGAAAGGGGAGGGCCGCAAGGGGAATACTGTGGGAGCGGCTTCAGCCGCGATGGTTGTCTGGCGGGTGCTGCATCCAGGCTGAAGCCTCTTCTGCGAAAAGTGTTTTGGCTATCGTGGCCAGGGTCATGAGCCTGCCCGGGCCTGGCTTTGCGCCATGATGAAAAAGCCCGCTGGTATGCGGGCTTTTGGGTTCGCGGCTGAAGCCGCTCCTACGGGTGGCTGTTGCGAGGTTCAAACATTGAAGCGGAAGTGCATCACGTCACCGTCTCTGACGATGTATTCCTTGCCTTCCAGGCGCCATTTGCCGGCGTCCTTGGCGCCGGCTTCGCCGTTGTATTTCACGAAGTCTTCGTAAGCCACGACTTCGGCGCGGATAAAGCCCTTCTCGAAATCGGTGTGGATGACGCCGGCGGCCTGCGGTGCGGTGGCGCCGATTTTCACGGTCCAGGCACGCACTTCCTTCACGCCGGCGGTGAAATAGGTTTGCAGTCCGAGCAGTTTGTAGCCGGCACGGATGACACGGTTGAGGCCGGGTTCTTCCATGCCTAGGGTTTCCAGGAATTCGGCCTTGTCGGCGTCGTCCAGTTCGGCAATTTCGGCTTCGATCTTGTTGCAGATGGGCACGACCACAGCATCTTCGGCAGCGGCGTATTTCACCACCGCATCCAGATGCGGGTTGTTTTCAAAGCCGTCTTCGGAAACGTTGGCGATATACATCACCGGCTTGGTGGTGATGAGGCAGAGCGGCTTGAGGATGAGCAGCTCGTCCTTGTCGAGATTGAGCGAACGGGCGCGTTGGCCTTCGGAAAGCGCCGGCAGGATTTTCTCGATCACGGTTTTCAGTGCCTGGGCTTCCTTGTCGCCACCCTTGGCCTGCTTTTCCACGCGCTTGAGAGCCTTTTCGGCGGTATCGAGGTCGGCCAGGGCCAGTTCCATATTGATGATCTCGATATCGTCCACCGGATTGATGCGGTTGGACACGTGGATCACATTGTCGTCTTCAAAGCAGCGCACGACATGGGCAATGGCATCGGTCTCGCGGATATTGGCGAGAAACTGGTTACCCAGGCCCTCACCCTTGCTGGCGCCGGCAACCAGGCCGGCGATGTCCACGAATTCCATGGTGGCAGGCATGATGCGCTCGGGTTTCACGATGTCCGCGAGCTTGTCCTGGCGCGCATCGGGAATGGGCACGATGCCGGTATTGGGCTCGATGGTGCAGAACGGAAAATTCTCGGCGGCAATGCCGGCCTTGGTGAGGGCATTGAAGAGCGTGGACTTGCCGACGTTGGGGAGACCGACGATGCCGCAGTTGATTGCCATGTACTTGGACCTCTTGGGTGAAACGTGACTCGCCGCATGGGCGGCATCGGGTAAAACGTGAAGCGTAGAAGCATCGCAGCCAAAGCCGCTCCCACAAAAACATGTGGGCTTTTTTGCAGGCCGGGCTTTAGCCCGACAGCAGCATCGGGTTAAAGGGCTTGCAGGCTAAAGCCCGGCCTACCAGATTCACGATGCTTTGAAGCCGTTCAGCTTGTTCATGGCAACGCCAAGTTTGCCGGCGATGATGTCGTCGCTGAGCAAGAGGGCTTCATCCAGGGCCTTGTCGATCAGATCCTGTTCGGACGATGGCGCCTTGGTGAGCACAAAGCCCGATACTTTTCTGGCATCGCCCGGATGGCCTATGCCGATGCGCAGGCGATGGAAGGTATTGTGATTGGCGAGCGCGCGTATGATGTCGCGCAGGCCGTTATGGCCGCCATGGCCGCCGCCGGTCTTGAGGCGCACGGTGCCGGGGGGCAGGTCCAGTTCATCATGCGCGACGAGAATTTCGTCCGGCATGATTTTGAAAAAAGTAGCGAGGGCGCCCACCGACTGACCGGAAAGATTCATGAAGGTGGTGGGCACAAGCAGGCGCAGGTCTTGCCCTTGCACGGTGCCGCGGCCGCTATAGCCGTGATATTTCGGTTCGTTGACGAGGCGTATGCCGTATTTTTCCGCGAGCGCTTCCACATACCACTGGCCGGCATTGTGCCGGGTGGCGGCGTATTCGGGCCCGGGATTGCCGAGGCCGACAATGAGTTTGAGTGCGCTCATGGCCGTTATCCCGTAGGAGCGGCTTCAGCCGCGAACTTGGGCGTGAAGTTTACAGGCCGGGAAGTTCGCGGCTGAAGCCGCTCCTACGCTGTTTCTTTCTTCACCAAGAAAAAGCGGGGCCTGAGCCCCGCTTTTTTTGCCTCGGCGCCGGGATTATTCGGCAGCCTTGGGCTCGTCTGCTTCCACGCGCGACTTGTGCACGTTAGCAATCGGCTGGTCGTGGTCGTGGCCCAGGGCCAGCGCGGGAACTTCCACGCCCTTGGGCAGTTTCACGTCGGAGATGTGCAGCGTGGTGCCGATGTGCACGTCTTTCAGGTCCACTTCCAGGTATTCCGGCAGATCGGCTGGCAAGCAGGCGATTTCCAGTTCGGTGGCCTGGATGGCGATTTCGCCGCCTTCCAGCTTCACGCCCACGCAAGTGTCCTGGTTCAGGTAGTGCACCGGAACGCGCATGGTCAGCTTGTGGGTGGCATCGATGCGCAGGAAGTCAGCATGCATCGGCGTGTTCTTGGCCGGGTGGCGCTGCAGGGCCTTGATCACGGCCTGCTGCGGCTTGCCATCGATGTTGATGGTCAGCACGTGGGAATAGAAAGCTTCGCTTTCCAGGGCCTTCACCAGTTCGCGCAGTTCCAGGGAAATGGACTGGGCAGGAGCGGTGCCACCGTAAATCACGGCGGGGACTTTGTTTTCCAGACGGCGAAGGCGGCGGCTCGCACCTTTCCCTTCGTCCGACCGGGTGATCGCGTTCAGCGTGAAGCTAACAGACATGATACGTCTCCGGTTTACCCGCAAGGCCCTGCGACCAGGCGTTTGCGGTATTGCATGAAGTGAGGAGGTGAGCAAGTGAGCAAGTGAGAAGGTAAACCCTTATCTCACTTGCTCACTTTTTCACTTACTCACCGGGTTTCATCAGAGCAACTCGAACATTGCACTAATGGATTCTTCGTTATTGATGCGGCGTACTGTCTCGGCCAGCATCGGTGCCAGCGATACCTGGCGGATGCGGCCGCAGGCCAGCGCTTCTTCGGTGAGCGGAATGGTGTCCGTCACCACCAGCTCGTCGAGGTCGGAGCCGGTAATGTTCTTGATGGCAGGACCGGAAAGCACGGCGTGCGTGCAATAGGCCATGACACGGCGGGCGCCATGTTCCTTCAGGGCGGCGGCGGCTTTGCAGAGCGTGCCGGCAGTATCCACCATGTCGTCCACGATCACACAGTCGCGGCCTTTCACTTCACCGATGATGTGCATCACCTGCGATTCATTGGCCTTGGGACGGCGCTTGTCGATGATGGCCAAGTCGGCATCGTCGAACTGCTTGGCAACAGCGCGCGCGCGCACCACGCCGCCAACGTCGGGCGAAACCACCATGAGGTTGTCGTAGCCCTGTTTTTCGAGGTCGGCCAAGAGCACCGGCGAGGCGTAGATATTGTCCACGGGAATGTCGAAGAAGCCCTGGATCTGGTCGGCATGCAGGTCAACCGTGAGCACGCGGTCCACGCCGACGGTGGTCAGCATGTCGGCCACGATCTTGGCCGTGATGGGCACGCGCGCGGAACGCACGCGGCGATCCTGGCGGGCATAACCGAAGTAGGGAATCACGGCGGTGATGCGGCCGGCGGAAGCGCGGCGCAGGGCATCGGCCATGACAATGACTTCCATCAGGTTGTCATTGGTGGGCTTGCAGGTGGACTGCAGGATGAACACATCCTTGCCGCGCACATTGTCGTTGATCTCGATGGCGATCTCGCCGTCGGAGAAAGTGCCGACATGGGCATCACCCAGCGCAATATGCAACTGGCTGGCAACCTTGCGGGCCAGTTCGGGATTGGCGTTACCGGTGAAGAGAACCAGATTGGGCATGATGGCGGCTGGCTGTGTTTGAAAAGTAAAACTGGACTCGCGCAACCTGCACGGTTCACTAAGCCGGTCAGCGTGAATAAAGGGCACTGACAACAGCATCGGACCCGAGGCGCTGCACTTTCCCGTGTCGTACGCAAAATGGCCATGCCATTTTGGCGTGCCTGGAAAATCCTCGGGGATTTCCCAGGCCTGGTAAAAAGTGGCAGGGGCGGCTGGATTCGAACCAACGCATGGCGGGATCAAAACCCGCTGCCTTACCGCTTGGCG
>JASLCO010000053.1 GCA_030146505.1 Moraxellaceae bacterium | reverse complement strand
AGCCCATGGTTATGGCCTCAATAATTATGGTGCCAATGTTCAAGTTCGCGATAGTGATTTCTCCGGCAACGCAAAAGGCGCTTATGCGAAAGGTGGTGGTGGCAGCGAACTCTTCACAAATACATTGGGATATGACGACGTTGCTACTAGACGCGTATCGATTGATAACTGTGTGCCAGGGCAGGGTGTTAAAGTTGTCAATCAAGTATTACGGGGAGGAGAGCATATTTTGGTTACACCGCTAAGCCATGCATCGGCCAAGGTACAACCTTTCGTTAGCGCGGTAGGGCCAGGTTATTTTGTTATTGATTGTGTGTTGCCGGCAGGGGTCGGGGCAGTTGTCCAGTGGTCAATTCTATGAGCAAAGGCTAGTACGCATTTTTATTGATGAAGCCCTTGAATACCGTCAGAAAAACAATCTTTACATCTAGCCAGACATTCCAGTTACGAATGTAGTGCAGATCGAACTCCACACGCTTTTCCATCTTTTCCAAGGTATCGGTTTCGCCACGCCAGCCATTGATCTGTGCCCAGCCCGTGATGCCTGGTTTGACCTTGTGACGGAGCATGTAGCCTTTGATCAGTTTGCGGTATTCCTCGTTATGGGCAATGGCATGGGGGCGCGGACCCACAATCGACATGCTGCCTTGCAGCACATTGATGAATTGGGGAAGTTCGTCCAACGAGGTGCGGCGCAGGAAGCCGCCAATAGGCGTGAAGCGGCTATCATTCTGGGTTGCTTGTTTTACCTCGACGCCATTGTCCATGGTGGTCATGGTGCGGAATTTCCAGACATCAATCGGCTTGCCATCCAGCCCATAGCGCTTTTGCCGGAAGATCATGGGGCCCTCTGAGGTGATTTTCACGGCAGTGGCAATTGTAATCATCAGAGGGGTAATCAGGGTGAGAATGACCAAACTGCCCAAAATATCGAAGCCGCGCTTGATCAGGTTGTCGGTGACGCTGAATGGCGTGTCATAAATGCTGATGACCGGAATGCCGTCAATGCTGCTGTGACGGGCGTTCATCAGGTCGAAGGTGAAAACATCTGGTACGAAATAAACGGATGCGGCGGTATTGCTCAGGCGGTCTGTCAGCTCGCGTATGCGCTCTTGGGAGGCCAAGGGCAAGGCAATGTAGATGTGCTCATAAACGCCAGTCACAGCATCTTTTATCAGCGTATCAAGGTTCCCGCGTACCACGATGCCGTCTGCTTCTACATGCGGGTTCTCGTCATAAAAACCTCCGGTGCGTATGCCCATCCAGGGGTTACGCGCAAAGCGCTCTGCCAGCGCAAGGCCCAAGGTGCCTGTGCCGATGATGGCGGCGCATCGTGTATTGAAGCCTTGTCGACGTAACCAGCCCAGCAATCCCCGGTAAATCATCCGGATGCCACACAGTATGGTTGTGCTGGTGAAAAGCCAGAGGAGCATGCGTTTGCGGGAAGCAACGTCGGCAAAGCGATGGCTGATATAGGCTGTCAGGGCTAGCAAGACGAAGGTACCGACCAAGGTCAGCACGACTTGACCGTATTGTTGCCACAAAGTCATGCTGCGCTGAGAGCCATACAGGCCGGTGAGGGCGGCAAAGAGCTGGAAATAAAGGAAGGCCAGCAGCAGATGCAAGCTGGTGAGATCGCTCCAGTCCTTGTCCAGGATGTTATAGGTGGCAAGCAGGCAGATGGTCAGCACCGACATGTCCAGCAAGCGATTGAAGAAGTCGACCGTTTTCTGGTGACTGCTCAGGACTCCACGGGTCATCGACATTTACGGACTCAACTCCATGTGCGTCTGCGCTACAGGGCCGGCGGGGACTCCGGGGCGGCGATTATAGGGGTTGTCAAGGCTATTAGGCAGCCCTGTTTCAGGTATGTGGCAAATGCCGTCAAATGCCAACCGGGACAAATCCTTCATCAAATCAGTACAATCCCGCGCCTGCCACCACGGTTATCAAGGAGTTTGCAGTGGCCATCGATGTTGTCGTCTTTCCTGTTGCCGGTCTCGGCAGCCGCTTTTTGCCGGCCACCAAGGCCATTCCCAAGGAAATGCTGCCGATTGTGGATGTGCCGCTGATCCAGCTCGCGGTGGAGGAAGCCTGGCGGGCGGGCATACGGGAGATCGTCCTGGTGACCAGTAGCAGCAAGCGTGCCATCGAAGACCATTTCGATCGTTCCTGGGAACTGGAGAACATGCTGGCTTCCCGTGGCAAGGATGGCCTGCTGGCCCAGGTGCGCACTGTGTTACCCGAAGGCATGTCCGTTTCCGTGGTGCGCCAGGCGCAGGCGCTGGGGTTGGGGCATGCGGTGCTTTGTGCCAAGCCGGTGGTGGGCCAGCGACCTTTTGCCGTGGTGCTGCCGGACGACCTGATCGATGGTCCGGATGCCGGTTGCCTGGCCGACATGGTGGCCCTTCATGACAGTACGGGTGCCCATTCCCTGGCGGTGGAAGAGGTGCCTCGTGACAAGACCGCCAGCTATGGCGTGGTGTCCCTGCAAGGTGAGCGCATATCCGGGCTGGTGGAAAAGCCCAAGCCGGAGGTGGCGCCCAGCACATTGGCCGTGGTGGGGCGCTATATCCTGCCGCCTCAAATCTTTGCGGCACTGG
>JASLCO010000415.1 GCA_030146505.1 Moraxellaceae bacterium | reverse complement strand
CAGTGCTGATACGCCAGAGGCCGAAGTGCAGCTGATGGAGAAGCTGAAAAATGGCGAGCTGGATGCGGGCAGCCCCGGCCTGCTGGATTACCTGATCGCCCGCACGCAGCGCCGGCTGTCCGTGGACAACCCGCGCTACAAGCACGAAAAACCCTAGGCAAACAGCGCCGGAAAGCCGCTGTCCAGAAAGCGCAGCGGCAAGGCCAGCAGCCAGGAGAATTGCAGCACCACCGGAGTGGCACAGAGCAGGAAAATCACCACCGTGCCCCAACCGAAAGCGGCCGGACGTTTGACGAAATTGGTCCAGGCCGCGCCCAGCATCACCGGGCACACCATGAGTGCACCGAGGGCCGCCAGCCCCGGCCACCAAAAGGCAGTGAGCATGAGTAGTGCGGCCACAAGCTCAATGAGCCCGGCCACAACGCGCAGCCATTGCGGGTAATTGAACTTCTGGAACTCTTTCACCATATGGGCATTGCCCGTGGCCTTAAGCCAGCCGGTGACCAGAAAGAAAACACCCAAGATTACCGAAAGAATTTGAGAGGAAAGCAACATGCGACAAGCTCCGCTTAGCGAGATGCCAAAAGCCAGTGACCACGGAGTCTGTCGTCAATCCCATGTCATCGGAGACGCCAAAAATGTTTGAAGCCCTTCGCGAAGTTTTGATGCCCTATTATCTCTACGTAAAATTCGTACATCTTTTTTTCGTTATGATATGGAGCTGGAGCACGGCTGTTGCTTACACTTGGTATGTGAAAGGCGCTTTTGTGCGCTGGGAAAAAAATCCGACTGATCCGCAGGCCATTGAACGCCGCAATTATGCACAAGAGCAGTTCGACAAAGGCGTGGTGCTGGAACATCTCGCCTTCCCCCTCATCCTCATCACCGGCCCCCTGCTGCTCTGGCTTGGCAGCTGGAATCCCATGGATGCGAAATGGCTGCTGGTCAAACTCTGCATAGTCGCCTTCATCTTCATCCCCATGGAAGCCTGCGACTACTGGCTCTCCCACTTCGGCGGCAACAAGGAAATGCTGCGTCGCAAGGGGCTGATGGACAAGTACGAGCAGTCCATGAAACAGCACTGGCTGTTCCTGAAAGTAAGCACCCCCCTGATTGTGGCCTTTATGCCGTTAGTGATTTTTCTAGCGGTGGTTAAGCCGTTCTGATGGCGCCGTCAAAGACTATGGCGTAACCCTGATGGAGCGCAGCGAAACCCGGCGAATATCTTGTAATAAAGAAAGCATCTCGGGCTTCGTTACACTGAATTCAGGAAACGCTCGCAATTGGAGCCTTACCGAAATTATCAGAAAACGCCGACTGCCAATTATGCCAAATCCGTTAGACGGAAACCCATTCGAGAATCACCCAGACCAGCCTGTTGTAAGCCATCTAAAACCTTATCCTCTGCAGAGGATGGAAATAATGTATCTGATTTAATATCCGAATTTAATTTAAATCCTGGCTTCAGTCGAATCTTTAATCCAATATAACGAGCACAATAATTACGCGCCAAGTTACCCGCTCCTCCAAGCAACCCGCACTTTTGTCGTTTCGGCCTTAACGCACCCGATCCCTCCAAAATGGAGCCAAGATTTAAAAAAGGGTGCAACCCCTTAACCAGAGGAAAGACAAATATCGTTGGCCAGAGCCTAGCATCATCACCCACCCAACTATGGCCACTATATTTCATTTTACTATCCGCACTTAGTTGACAACTATTGACTGCAAACCATGCCGCAATCAGCTCATCTGACGTAATATCCAAGAAAGCAGATGGCGCCCCATATTGCTGAAGCACAAGGCCTCGTTGATAAGCACCTAATCCTTCTCGTGAAATTGCAGCCGCACCACTGGTTGGAAAAAATTCTGCCCCACCCGAAGATGAGCTGGAAATATTATTTGCCCAATATACCCACTCCGCCAATTCAAGTATCATTTTTTCATAGTCACAAAATGACTCCAGCACAGAGTCATATTTTCGATATAATGATGGCGTTAAATCTGAATCTACAACATTCGAATAGGGAGCAATCCCCAGCTGAATCAAATCAGATCTATCAGGAACACGGTATTCTGTTTTTTGTCCCCTAAACCATAGTTCAACTTCACTATATCTTTTGGCTGAAATCTTCAAACTGCGCACAAGCTCCTGAAGCTCACCCTCAGTAGAAATGCATATCTCTGGCACCATAGATCTCTCATAGGAGCTCTGTGCATCAGGGATAATTCCATGAAAAATTTCTCGACCTGCAAATGCGCCACCAGAAAGAAAATTATCAGCTCTATTCTTCCAAAGACCACTAGAAATAGATTTCGGCATTGACGCTATGTGCCTCCTCCATACGTCTATTGCAAAGCAATGATTTCTTATAGCCCCGCCACGCTTAAAAAATGCAAATCCATAAAGCGGATCAAGAAGGCTAATTGAGGTGGATCTCGTATCCACCATAACGCCTTTTGCCTCAGACTCTGGCGCGTATAAATTAAGCAATGGAAGAGATATTAGCGACATCTTACTCTTATCAAATAGCTCCAAAAGCTTATTATCAAAGCCCAGCTTTGATATTGCAGAACCCATATATCTCAATGGAACAGGATGAGTTGGCTCAATACTAAGCGCTGATCTTTCATGTGGGTTGGATATTCCAAGCTCGCCAATTATTCCCGACATCTCTCCGAAATATGATGCTCTCCTTGCCTGCTCAGAAGGCAAGTTCTTGAACCTCGCAACACGCTTTGATTGCTGAGAGCACCCCCTAGCAATATCAATCTTATTAACCCACGCATCCCTATAATTATTTTTCAAAATCATCATCCACAATTAAAGGCTATTTAAAAAAATCACCCAACATGAAAACTATGTAGGCCTTTATTTATATTAAGCCGCATTAAATTAAATACAAAACATGTAGTTAAGCAAGCCTTCCCATACCATCTTTTTCTCTACCTGCACCCGAACAACCAAAGAAGAAGTGAGTTGCGACACGCCGCGTGGCGCGAGCACCACCCGGATACCCTCGGCTATAGTAATGAACAGAGCTAATTGAAGGGCTCCCCGCAGGGGGCGCCTTTCTTTGCTTACTTTCTTTAGGCGCAGCAAAGAAAGTGAGGTCCGGTGCAGCCGCAATCCCATTAGGGAATAAACAACAGAAGCAACATGTCCGTAGCACTTCACCGAATCCCTGACGGGGCTCATATCTCCGCACTCCCGGGCAGCGCAAAAGCAAAGCCCAGCGCGCGTACACAAGGACCGTGGGCAGGCAACGGGGAGAGCATCGGGCTAAAACTATCCCTACGAAAAAAAGTCACTAGATCCCGGCCTTCGCCGGGATGACAGCTCAGGTAGTGCCAAAGGTATTGGCCTTCCAATAAAAAAGGCCGCTTACGCGGCCTTTTTTATTGCAGAGAACGCAGCAGGAATAATTACTTCCAACCCGTGATCTCGGCAATCGCTTGACCCAGCAAGGCCGGATTCTTCACCGTCTTCACGCCAGCCGCTTCCAGCGCCGCAAACTTCTCGTCTGCTGTGCCCTTGCCGCCGGAGATGATGGCGCCCGCATGGCCCATGCGCTTGCCGGCCGGAGCCGTCACACCAGCGATGTAAGACACCACTGGCTTGGTCACATTGGCCTTGATGAAGGCAGCGGCTTCTTCTTCTGCGCTACCGCCGATCTCACCCACCATGATGATGGCTTCGGTCTGCGGGTCGGCCTGGAAAAGCTTGAGCGCGTCGATGAAGGTGGTGCCGGGAACCGGGTCACCACCGATGCCGATGCAGGTGCTCTGGCCAAAGCCGAGGTCGGTGGTCTGCTTCACGGCTTCATAGGTCAGCGTGCCGGAACGAGACACGATGCCGACCTTGCCGGGCAGGTGGATATTGCCGGGCATGATGCCGATCTTGCACTCGCCCGGAGTGATCACACCGGGGCAGTTCGGGCCGATCAGGGTCACGCCGCCCTTGCGGACGATGTATTCCTTCACGAACAGCATGTCGATGGCAGGCACGCCTTCGGTGATGCACACCACCAGCTTGATGCCGGCGTCCACGGCTTCCAGGATGGAATCCTTGGCGAAAGCTGCAGGCACATAAATCACGGAAGCTTCAGCACCGGTCTTTTCCACGGCTTCGCGCACGGTGTCGAACACCGGCAGACCGAGGTGGGTGGTGCCGCCCTTGCCCGGCGTTACGCCGCCGACCATCTTGGTACCGTAGGCAATCGCCTGTTCGGTGTGCAGCGTGCCCTGGGAGCCGGTGATGCCCTGGCAGATCACCTTGGTGTTCTTGTTGATCAATACACTCATTTCTTGCGCTCCTCTCAGGCCACGGTCTTCACGACAAGATCACCCGCTTCATTGAGCGAGGCTGCCGAGATGATGTTGAGACCGCTTTCTTTCAGCTTCTGTGCACCCAGCTCGGCGTTATTGCCTTCGAGACGCACGACCACGGGCACCTTCACGCCCACATCTTTCACTGCACCGATGATGCCTTCGGCAATCATGTCGCAGCGCACGATGCCGCCGAAGATATTGACCAGCACGGCCTTCACGGAATCATCGGAGAGGATGATCTTGAAAGCTTCAGTCACGCGCTCACGCGTTGCACCACCGCCTACGTCGAGGAAGTTGGCAGGCTGGCCGCCCTTGAGCTTGATGATGTCCATGGTGGCCATGGCCAGACCGGCGCCATTCACCATGCAACCGATATTGCCTTCGAGGGCCACGTAGTTCAGTTCCCACTCAGCCGCACGACGCTCACGCTCATCTTCCTGAGACGGGTCATACATGGCCTTGAGCTTGGGATGGCGGAACAGGGCGTTGGAATCGATGACGATCTTGGCATCGAGGCAGTGCAGATTGCCTTCGCTGGTGATCACGAGCGGATTCACTTCCAGCAGGGCCAGATCCAGATCCACGAACATCTTGGCGAGGCCGGTGAAAATCTTCACGAACTGCTTCACCTGTTCGGAATTCAGACCCAGCTTGTAGCCAAGGTCACGACCCTGGTAAGCCTGGCCGCCGATCAGCGGATCAATCGTAGCCTTGTGGATCAGTTCCGGTGTTTCGTGGGCAATCTTTTCGATGTCCACGCCACCTTCGGTGGAAGCCATGAACACGATGCGGCGGGAACCGCGATCCAGCACGGCACCGAGATAGAGCTCCTTGGAAATATCGGTGCAGGATTCAACGAGAATCTTGGCGACCGGCTGACCCTTGGCATCCGTCTGGTAGGTGACGAGATTGGTGCCGAGCTTGGCCTTGGCGAAGGCTTCGACTTCATCCAGCGTGGTGACGAGCTTGACGCCACCGGCCTTGCCGCGACCACCGGCATGCACCTGGGCCTTGACCACCCACTTGTTGCCACCGATGCGTTCAGCAGCGGCGCGTGCTTCTTCCGGCGTGGACGCCGCGAAGCCCTTGGAGACCGGCAGGCCGTATTCAGCGAAAAGCTGCTTACCCTGATACTCGTGAAGGTTCATTGTGTGATTACCATCTTGCGTTGCATGTTAGGCGCAGGATCACTGCGTCACCTTTAAAACCCGCCACCCGCTTTGGCGTCGGGCAGAGCTTTTGTGGGAGCGGCTTCAGCCGCGAACCATTTCATTTCTGAATCAGTTCGCGGCTGAAGCCGCTCCTACAGGCTTATTTCTTTTTGCGCTGGATCGCGTGGATGGCGCGGCCATCCACGGAAAGCGCGGCTTCGTGCACTACCTCGGAGAGGGTCGGGTGCGCGAAGGTCATCAATTGCAGATCTTCCACCGAGGCACCGAACTCCAGCGAGATCATGCCCTGATGCACGATGTCACCGGCATTGGGGCCGATTACATGCATGCCCAGCAGGCGATCCGTTGCGGCATCGGCCACGAACTTCACGAAACCTGCGGTATCAGCCGCAGCCAGTGCACGGCCATTCACGGCAAAAGCGAATTGACCGGTTTTTACCTCGATACCTTCGGCCTTGGCCTGCTCTTCGGTCTGACCCACCCAGGCAATTTCCGGGTGCGTGTAGATCACGCCGATGATGGTGTCGTAATTCACCTGAGCGTGATGACCACCGATGAGCTCGGCCACCATCATGCCCTCTTCCATGGCCTTGTGCGCCAGCATGGGACCGCGCACGAGATCGCCGATGGCGTAAACGCCGGGAACAGAAGTACGGCACTGGTTATCGACGTGCACGAAGCGGCGCTCATCCAGGGTGATGCCGGAGTCAGCAGCGAGCAGACCATCCGTGAAAGGACGACGGCCGACAGCGACGATGAGCTTGTCGAAGACTTCAGAATGCTCACCGTCCTTGTCCGTGTACTTCACCGTGACATTCTTGCCCTTGGCCTCAGTACCGGTGACGCGGGCACCGAGACGGATATCCAGACCCTGTTTGGTGAGAATCTTCTGCGCTTCCTTGGCCACGGCCTTGTCGCAAGCCGGCAGGAAAGCATCAACGGCTTCCAGCACCACGACTTCCGCACCAAGACGCTTCCACACGGAACCGAGCTCGAGGCCGATCACGCCAGCGCCAATCACGCCGAGACGCTTGGGCACATCCTGGAACTCCAGGGCGCCAGTGGAATCAACGATGACGTCTTCCACGAGCTGGGCAACCGGAATATTCACGGGCACGGAGCCGGCAGCGAGAATCACATTTTTTGCATCGACAACTTCAACAGCACCTTCGAGCGGAGTGAATTCCACTTTCTTGCCGGCCAGCAATTTGCCGGTGCCCTGCAGCCAGGTGATGTTATGACCCTTGAAGAGCTGCGCAATACCGCCGGTGAGATTGCCCACCACGGTGTCCTTGCGTGCCTGCATGGCCTTCACATCGAAGGAGACCTTGTCGATCTTGATGCCGTGCGCGGCAAACTCATGCGCTGCGTCGTGATATTTGTGTGTGGAATCCAGCAGGGCCTTGGAAGGAATGCAGCCTACGTTGAGGCAGGTGCCGCCCAGTGAGGGCTTGCCCTTGTGCACACGCTTTTCGATACAGGCCACGGAAAGGCCGAGCTGGGCAGCGCGAATAGCCGCTTCATAGCCGCCGGGGCCGCCGCCGATGACAACAAGATCAAAACTCTGGGTCATGAGTCTGTCCCTTCTTCACTTTGATTGATTCGGGAGGCAGGTGCCCCGCCCTTGTGAGGCGGGGTCTGCGATTGGGGAATTGCTTCCCGGGTTCAGATATCCAGTTCTCAGATTTCCAGCAGCAGACGTGCGGGATCTTCCACCAGTTCCTTGATGGCCACGAGGAAGCTCACGGCTTCCTTGCCGTCGATAAGACGGTGATCGTAGGAAAGCGCGAGATACATCATGGGCAGGATCACCACCTGGCCGTTAACCGCCATGGGGCGCTCCTGAATCTTGTGCATGCCGAGAATGGCCGTCTGCGGCGGGTTCAGGATGGGCGTGGAGAGCAGCGAACCGAACACACCGCCGTTGGAAAGGGTGAAAGTGCCACCGGTCATGTCTTCGATGGTGAGCTTGCCGTCCTTTGCCTTCTTGCCGAATTCACCCACGCCTTTTTCAATTTCCGCGAGGCTCATGTTTTCGGTATTGCGCAGGATGGGTACTACCAGACCGCGATCAGAGGACACGGCAACGCCGACGTCATAGAAACCGTGATAAACGATGTCGTTGCCATCAATGGAAGCATTCACAGCCGGGAAACGCTTGAGCGCTTCCACTGCAGCCTTCACGAAGAAGGACATGAAGCCCAGACGCACGCCGTGCACTTTCTCGAACTTTTCCGCGTACTGCTTGCGCAGGGCCATGACCGGGGCCATGTTCACTTCATTGAAAGTAGTGAGCATGGCGGTGGACTGCTTGGCTTCGAGCAGACGTTCGGCCACCTTGGCGCGCAGACGCGTCATGGGCACGCGCTTTTCCACGCGCTCGCCCACGGCAACAGCAATGGCTTGTGCC
Organism: Moraxellaceae bacterium; assembly: GCA_030146505.1. Lineage (GTDB taxonomy): Bacteria > Pseudomonadota > Gammaproteobacteria > Pseudomonadales > Moraxellaceae > UBA2031. The sequence continues at coordinate 85 of JASLCO010000415.1, read as the reverse complement.
GCCGGAGCGGGAGCCGCGGCCGGTGCGGAGGCAGGCGCTGCAGCGGGTTTCTTCAGATAGGCTTCGACGTCTTCCTTGGTGATAC
>JASLCO010000047.1 GCA_030146505.1 Moraxellaceae bacterium | reverse complement strand
GGCTTCACCGGAAATCAGCCTGGGCAGCCACTGCTGGCGCTGCGCCTCGGTGCCGATGTGCGCGACGTAGGGCGTGACGATGTCGGAATGCACGGAAAGCGCGGTGCAGAGCGAGCAGAAACCGGCCTTGGCGGTTTCTTCCAGCACCAGCGCGGAATACTGGTAGGGCACGCCAGAGCCGCCATACTGTTCGGCCTGGTCCACGGCCAGGAGGCCGTTCTCGCCCAGCTTGAGCCAGGCCTCGCGCGGCATCCACGATTCCTTTTCCCACTTTTCGTAATGGGGAGCGATTTCCTTTTCCAGGAAACGCTTGACGTTGTCGCGGAAGAGTTCGAATTCGGCGGGGTCGATCACGGGGACGCTGGCAGACATGGCGGAGACTCACGGGATGGAAAAAACGCGGCGATTGTAGCGGCTATGGCGGCCGGAACAGTAGGGTTTACGGGCCAGGACGGCAGGTCATCCATGACCATTACATGACCACAAAAGCAGCTCGCGCCAATGTCTGCCAGAATGCCGCTGACCCCCAATCTCAGGAATCCCTCGCCCGTGACCTTCCAGGGACTGCGCCTCAAGGGCGCGCTTGCCTTGAGCTTCGGCCTCATGGCCGCCGTGCTGGCCGGCTGCCTGACGGTGGTCATCGGCCAGCATGCGAGCCAGAACGAGCAGCAGACCGTGCGCACCCGCCTGGCCAGCCTGGCCGAGGTCACCATGCATGTGCTGGACATGGGCATGTACGAGCGCCTGCATGACATCGTGGGCCTAGCCAAGCTGCAGCAACTGCACGACCCTGACCTGCGCGACGACAACCGCCAGTTGCTGGAAGGCCTGCAGGCCGGCCTGCCCGAATACGCCTGGCTGGGCGTTGCCGATGCCGGCGGCCGTGTCAGCTACGCCAGCCACGGCCTGCTGGAAGGCGCCGACATCAGTACCAGCCCCTGGTTCGGGGCCGGCCGCCAGCAGCTCTATCTGGGCGATGTGCACGAAACACCGGCGCTGGCCTCCGTGCTGCCGCCACGCAAGGACCAGCAGCCCTGGCGCTTCGTGGACATTGCCCTTCCCCTGCAGGACAAGACCGGCCAGACCGTGGGGGTGCTGGGCGCCGCACTTTCCTGGGACTGGGCGCGCAATGCCGAACACCTCATGCTGACGCCGGCGCGCCGCCAGGCCGGCATAGAAGTCTTCATCGTGAATGCCGCCGGGCAGCTCATCTTCGCTTCCGCCGGCGTGCACGACACCCGCCTGCCGGCACTGGACAAGCTGGACAGTCCCGATGCCCTGCGCTGGCCCGACGGCCGCGAATACCTCACCGGTCTGCGCCGCAGCCAGGGCTACCGCGACTTCCCCGGCCTTGGCTGGCAGGTGATCACGCGCCAGCCGGTGGAAAAGGCCTTTGCCTCCGTGCGCCTGCTGCAAACCTACATCGCCGCCAGCGGCATTGCCCTGACCCTCGTCTTTGCCCTGCTCGGCATGGGGCTGGCGCATTTCATCAGCCGGCCGCTGGCTGAACTGGCGCAGACCGCCGACCGCATACGACAGGGCGACAGCAGCAGCCGTCTGCCGGCCGGCGGCGTGTTCCGGGAAGCACGGCAGCTCAGCCTCTCGTTCACCGAACTGGTCGATGAACTGCGCCGCCACGAGCAGGAGCTGGCCGCCTTCAATGTCTCGCTGGAACAGCAGGTACTGGACCGCACCCAGGCGATAGAAAAAGCCAACCAGCACCTCATGGCCGTGCTGGAAGAACGCATCAAGCTGCAACTGCAACTCGAAGAGCTGGCCGCCACCGACAGCCTCACCGGCCTTTTCAACCGCCGTGCCTTCGACGAGCGGGCGAAGCTGGAAGTCAGCCGCGCCGAACGCCAGGGCCATGTCTTCAGCGTCATCACCTTCGACATCGACCACTTCAAGAAAGTGAACGACGGCTACGGCCACGACATCGGCGACGCCGCCCTCGTGCGCTGCGCCAACACCTGCCGCGAACAGCTGCGCGACATCGACATCTGTGCCCGTTTCGGCGGCGAGGAATTCATGATCCTGCTGCCGGAAACCGATGCCGAAGGCGCCCGCCAGACTGCCGAACGCCTGCGCCGCTGCATCGCCGCCCTGGAGCTGGCAACCCCGAACGGCCCGCTGCGTTTCACCGCCAGCTTCGGCGTGTCCTCCCACACTCCCGGCCAGGAGCTGGCCACCACCCTGCACCAGGCCGACCAGGCACTCTATGCCGCCAAGAATTCCGGCCGTGATCGCGTGGTGGTGTTTTTCTGACAGGGCAGCGCAAGGCTACGGGAGATTCCTGACCCACCGCTGTCCTGTCGCCCCGGCTTCTGCCGGCGCGACATTTTTATAAAACACCGCTCATTTAAAACCAGTGACTCTCCCATCTTCCCCTGCCTCGCCCAACTGGATGCCCCTGCCTGAAAACGGTAAAACGTAACCCCGGTTCCGAGGACTCATCCGTCATGTCTTTACTGCTTGCCGCCATCATCGGCCTGCTCGTCGTCATCCTGCTCCAGGCCACCATCACCATGCTGGCCGCCTGGGGCATCACCGGGCGCCGGCCATCGCTGGGCGCGGTCATCAAGGCCATCCTGCTGTCCGGCATCGCCTACGTCATTGCCGCCTTTCTCATGGCCTTCCAGGCGCAGCACCTGCAAAGTTTCGGCCTGCCCCTGCCACTGGTACTGCTGATCGTGGTGATGGTGCCCCTGCTGATTTCCTGCTGGGTGTTTGCGGATTGCCTGGAGATCAACATGCTGCAGGCTTTTGCCATCAACCTGCTCGTC
>JASLCO010000033.1 GCA_030146505.1 Moraxellaceae bacterium | reverse complement strand
GTCCTGGCCGGTCTGCTTGTCCTGCCACTTGCGCGTGTGCAGGGAGCCTTCCACATAGACCTTGCTGCCCTTCTTCAGGTACTCGCCGGCGATCTCGGCCAGCTTGCCGTAGAAGACCACTCGGTGCCATTCAGTCTGTTCCTGCTGCTGGCCGGTGTTCTTGTCGCGCCAGGCTTCGGAGGTGGCGATGGTGATATTGGCGACAGCGCCGCCGGAGGGGAGGTAACGGACTTCGGGATCACGTCCCAGATTGCCGACCAGAATGACTTTGTTGACGCCGCGCATAGTCTTCGCCTCTCGTTACGTATGTGTGATTCATGATGTGTCGCCCCACCCTTGCGGCGGCGCGAAGCGGAGACTCTACCCCAAGGCCGGAGGAGCGACTACTGGGCAAATGCTTCGTTTGAGACCGGCGCGTCGCCTCAGGCGGCTACCGCTTTTGCCGGAAAGGCCTGCAGGGCTTCCTCGTCCAGACGCAGCCGGTCGACCTTGAGATAGGCCACCTTTTCTTCCACCAGCACCACCACATCCTCCACCCCGCCCACGGCTCGCAGACGCTGGGCCAGGACCGGCGCTTCCTCGGCGGAGAGGGCCTCGAAGCTGAGCATGATGCTGTGCAGGAAGGGCGGCTGCGCCATGCGTGAGGCCACCCAGAGCCAGAGGCCGGTAAACAGGGCCAGCACGGCAAACAGCAGGCTGGCACTGAGATGGCCGTTGAGGGCAGCCCCCAGCGGGCTGCCCAGGCAGGCGCCCAGGAACTGGCTGGTGGAATACACGCCCATGGCCGTGCCCTTGCTGCCGGCCGGGCTGATCTTGCTCACCAGCGAAGGCAGCAGGGCCTCCAGCAGATTGAAGCCCACAAAGAAAATGGAGAGGCCGATGATGAGCTCGGCCAGATTGCCATGCAGCAGGGAGAGCCAGACCATGCTGAGCGCAATGGCCGCCACCGCTGCCACGAACACGCCTTTCATGCGGCGCTTTTTCTCGGCCAGGATGATGACGGGCACGATGGCAATGAAAGAAAGGAAGAGCACCGGCATATAGACCCAGCCGTGCAGGCGCACATCCAGGCCACCGTCATTCTTGAGCAGCACCGGCACCGACATGAAGAAGGCCGCCATCACGAGATGCAGGCTGAAGATGCCCCAGTTCAGGCGCAGCAGTTCACGGTGCGCCAGCACATCACGCAGTTGCTGCCAGTAGGTGGACGGCGTCTGTCGTACCGAAGTCACCGGATCCGGCACCAGCCACCAGCACACCGCCATGCCACCGAGGCCCATGATGCTGGTGGACCAGAACAGGCCGGAAAGCCCGAAATGTCCGGCCAGCAGCGGGCCGCACACAAAGGCCAGGCCAAATGACACCCCTATGCTCATGCCGATGGCCGCCATGGCCTTGGTGCGCTGCTCGACGCGGGTGAGGTCGGCCAGCAGGGCCATGACCACACCGGAAATGGCACCGGCCCCCTGCAGGGCACGGCCGACAATCACACCCCAGATGCTGGTGGACATCGCCGCAATGGCGCCACCAATGGCAAACAGCAGCATGCCCTGCAGGATGAGGCGTTTGCGGCCGACACGGTCGGAAAGCTGGGACAGCGGAATCTGCAACAGGGCCTGGGCCAGGGCATAAACCCCCACGGCCACACCAATCAAGAGAGGTGTAGCGCCTGCCAACTCGCGGCCATAGATGGCAAACACCGGCATGATCATGAACAGGCCGATCATGCGCAGTGAGAACAGGCTGGCGAGGGTGGTAACGGCGCGGCGCTCGCCGGCGGTCATGGCATTCATGCAGCAATCCGTGTGTAGCTTGAGTCCCGGGGCTTCGACCGCCGTACCTGACAGAAGTGCCGGAGAGCGGCGCATTCTAGGGCCTCTTGGCGCCTTGCCGATAGTGGCGTTGCCCCCGAGTGCGGCTCCAGACAAGGCACGACCGACGCCGTGTGGTCATTCCACACAAGAAGGGAGTAACGCGGTATGGAGCCGCACTCGGGGGCAACCCGAAGGGCTGGGACTGCTTTGGTCCATCGCGGCGTTACTCATCGCTTATGTACGTCAAGTACACAACTCTCTTCGCTCCTTGCGCTGGACCAAAACAGCCTCCAGCGCCGCTATCGGCAAGGCGCCAAGAGGCCCTGGGGCCTGTGCCGTTGATTTACGACATGACAACCCCATCCTTGAGTTGCGGCCTGTCTGTCAGCATGCCGGCAACTGCCTTCTTCTCCGGTCAACGGGCGGCATGCGAGTGCCTTCCGCCTTCCCGTATAATCCCCGGTTCGCTTGATAACGCCCGCCCCGCCTTCCTTCGCAGTCCGGGGTCCGGCCGAGGCCATTCCATGGACAAGATCACCATACGCGGCGCCCGCACCCACAACCTCAAGAATGTCGATCTCGATCTGCCACGCGACAAATTCGTGGTGATCACCGGCCTCTCCGGTTCGGGCAAATCCTCGCTCGCCTTCGACACGCTCTATGCCGAGGGCCAGCGCCGCTATGTGGAATCGCTGTCGGCCTATGCCCGGCAATTCCTGTCGCTGATGGAAAAGCCGGATGTGGATCACATCGAAGGCCTGTCGCCGGCGATTTCCATCGAGCAGAAATCCACTTCACATAATCCGCGCTCCACCGTCGGCACCATCACGGAAATCTACGATTACCTGCGTCTGCTTTATGCGCGCGCCGGCATTCCGCGCTGCCCCGATCACGATGTCGCGCTGGAAGCACAAACGGTTTCGCAGATGGTGGACCAGGTGATGACACTGCCGGAAGGCACGGCCATCATGCTGCTGGCACCCATCATCCAGGACCGTAAAGGAGAGCATCTGCATGTCTTCGAGCAGCTGAAAGCCGACGGCTTTGTGCGCGCCCGCATCGACGGCATCGTGGTGGACCTCGACGAGGCCCCCGCGCTCGACAAACTGAAGAAACACACCATCGAAGTGGTCGTGGACCGCCTGAAAGTGCGCGACGACATCGCCCTGCGCCTTTCCGAATCGTTTGAAACCGCGCTGCGCCATGCCAGCGGTATTGCCCTGGTTGCCTTCATGGAACCGGAGGCCAATGGCAAGACCAGGCCGGACCAGATTTTCTCCGCGCGCTATGCCTGCCCGCATTGCGGCTATTCGCTCTCCGAACTGGAGCCACGCCTTTTCTCCTTCAATAATCCGGCCGGTGCCTGCCCCACCTGCGATGGCCTGGGTGTAAAGCAGTTCTTTGATCCGGACCGCATCATCAGCGACCGCGACCTTGCCCTTTCCGAAGGCGCCATACGCGGCTGGGACAAACGCAACATCTATTACTTCGGCATGCTGGAAGCACTGTCTGCGCATTACGGTTTCGATGTCGACACGCCCTGGAAAAAGCTGACCAAGAAAGTGCAGAACGCCATTCTCAATGGCTCGGGCAAGGAAGAAATCGGCTTCTATTACTACAACGACCGCGGCCGCAAGGTCGTGCGTGAGCACACTTTCGAAGGCGTGCTGCCGAATATGGAACGGCGCTACCGCGAAACCGATTCCAACAATGTGCGCGAAGACCTGGCGCAATACCTGAACCACACCGCCTGCACCGAGTGCAACGGCTCGCGTCTCAAGCGCGAAGCGCGCCATGTCTTTATCGAAGACAAGGCACTGCCGGACATCGTCAAGCTGCCCATTCAACGCTCCTGCGATTATTTCGGCGGGCTCAAGCTGCCGGGCAAACGCGGCGAGATTGCCGACAAGATATTGAAGGAAATCCGCGAACGCCTGCAGTTCCTGGTGAACGTCGGCCTTGATTACCTTTCACTGGACCGCTCTGCCGAAACGCTTTCCGGCGGCGAGGCGCAGCGCATACGCCTGGCCTCGCAGATCGGTGCCGGCCTCGTCGGCGTGATGTATGTGCTGGATGAACCTTCCATAGGCCTGCATCAACGTGATAACGAACGCCTGCTGGCAACGCTGGTGCGCCTGCGCGACCTCGGCAACACCGTGCTGGTGGTGGAGCATGACGAAGATGCCATACGCGCGGCCGACTATGTGGTGGACATAGGCCCTGGCGCCGGCGTTCACGGTGGCCGCGTGGTGGCACAGGGTACGTTTGAAGACATCATCAAGAACAAGAACTCGCTGACCGGTGACTATCTCTCCGGCCGCAAGCAAATTGAAATTCCGAAAAAGCGCACGCCTTTCAACAAGGAAAAAGTGCTGACGCTGAAAGGCGCCACCGGCAACAACCTCAAGAACGTGACGGCGGAATTCCCGCTGGGCCTCATGACCTGTGTGGCCGGCGTTTCCGGCTCTGGCAAATCCACGCTGGTGAATGCCACGCTCTTCCCCATCACAGCCAAGGCATTGAATGGTGCCACCGTGATCGAGGAAGAGGAATACGAAAGCATCGAGGGCCTTGAGCAGCTGGATAAAGTCGTCGACATCGACCAGAGCCCGATAGGCCGTACGCCGCGTTCCAACCCGGCCACCTATACCGGCATCTTCACGCCCATACGTGAACTGTTTGCCGGCACTCAGGAAGCCCGCTCGCGCGGCTACGGTCCCGGCCGTTTCTCTTTCAATGTGAAGGGCGGCCGCTGCGAAGCCTGTCAGGGTGATGGCGTCATCAAGGTGGAAATGCACTTCCTTCCCGATATCTATGTGCCCTGCGATGTCTGCAAGGGCAAGCGTTACAACCGTGAAACCCTGGAAGTGAAATACAAGGGCAAGAACATCACGGAAGTGCTGGAAATGACGGTAGAGGATGCGCGTGCCTTCTTCGATGCCATTCCCGCCCTCGCCCGGAAACTGCAAACGCTGGTGGATGTGGGCCTTTCCTATATTACCCTCGGCCAGGCGGCGACCACGCTCTCCGGCGGTGAAGCGCAGCGCGTGAAACTGGCACGCGAACTTTCAAAGCGCGATACGGGACAGACGCTTTATATCCTCGACGAGCCCACTACCGGCCTGCACTTCCACGATATCCAGCAATTGCTGGTGGTGCTGCATCGCCTGCGCGATCACGGCAACACGATTGTCGTGATCGAGCACAATCTGGATGTGGTGAAAACCGCGGACTGGGTGATCGACATGGGCCCGGAAGGTGGCGACGGCGGAGGCCAGGTAATGGCCACAGGCACTCCGGAAGACATTGCAAAAAACAAGGCCTCGCATACCGGCCGCTTCCTTAAAGCCCTGCTCAAGGCCTGATCAGCGCTTCAGGAAACACAGGCTGACACGGCAGGAGGATCACCGTGAACTATCTGGCACATCTGCATCTGGGTGGTGACGCGCCTGCCGATATGCTGGGCAGTCTTTACGGTGACTTTGTCAAAGGCCCCCTGCGCGGCAGCTATCCGGCCGACATAGAGGCCGCCATACGCCTGCACCGGAAAATTGACGGCTTCACCGATCTTCATCCGCTCACACTGCAAGCAAAACGACGCTTCCCCGAAACCCGCCGGCGTTATGCCGGCATCCTGCTGGATATCTTTTTCGACCACTGCCTCGCCGTGCACTGGCAGCGTTTTTCCAAAGAGCCACTGCCGGATTTCACACAGCGCGTTTACGGCGTCCTGCAAAACGAGCCGGCCCTGCCCGGCAGACTGCAACGCATTGCCCCACTGATGGCAGCGCAGGACTGGCTGGGCAGTTATGAAGATTTCCAGGTGCTGGCCCAGGTCATCATGGGCATGCAGCGTCGCCTCTCTCGCCCCGAGGGCCTGCATGGAGCCATGCAGGAGCTGGAACTGCTTTATACGGAACTGGAAAAAGACTTCCTGCTTTTCTATCCCGAGCTCATGGATTTTGCCGCCAACAGTAAATCCGCCCTCGTTACCGACCCGCTACATCCCCATACGCCCGCCCAACAGAGCAAAAACTGAAAGCCCCAGCGGAATACGGGATTCTTGGGGCTGAAAACCTGACCCCGAAAACAGTCACAAGGAGGCGCTGTCATGGTGCTCACCAGAAAACCATTCCCGACCAAACTCGTTCTTGCCTCTGCAGTGTTCGCCCTGGCAACCGGTCTTTCCGCCTGCAAGAAACCGGCAGAGCCCACCACCGGCGAACCGGGCGCGGCCCAGCAGATGGGCAACGAGGCCGGACAGGTCCAGCAATCAACCAGCGATGTCCTGAATGGCGCCTCCGACAAGCTGGATTCCGCGGCCGACAAGGCCCAGGATGCGGCTGACGAAGCCAAGCAGTCCGCCGAGGATGCCAAGGCCGATTTCCAGAAAGGCTATGAAGAAGGCAAAAGCCAGGGCGCCAACGGGAAGTGAAATGTTGTGCAGAAAAAAACGGGCCTTGAGGCCCGTTTTTTTGGGGGATTTATATACCTGACACATTCCAGGAGTTCGTCATTACCGCCTGGTGCGTGCTTTGCTGATCACAGGAATGACAAGCGCTCAAAACTGCACGTTTTGTCAGGCCTATGGTTTCCTGCATTTTTGCATGGCGGAAACGTCACCGGGCTCCCGGCCTGCTCCGTGCGGTAATTGCTCCTGGAGTGAGCCGGAAGCATTGACGGCCCCGGTGGGCCTGCATGCGTTTTCAATGCAGGCGCATACGCAGTCGTGACAGAATGCGCGGGTCATCCTGCTGCCCGGCCTGCCCATGGAAATCATACGTTCGCGCCAGAATCCCCTGGTCAAACACCTCGTCAAGCTGGCGGACAATCGCCGCGAACGCCTGAAATCGCGCCAGACCTTGCTGGTCGGCACGCACCTCGTGGCAGCGGCCTTGCAGGCACAGTGGCCGCTGGAAAAGCTGCTGGTGTGCGAAGGCGAAGAGCAGCGCGCGGAAATCGCGGAGTTGCTGGCACGGCGTGCCGTGCCGGCGCTGATGCTGGAACGCCCCCTGTTTGCCGACATGGAACAAAGCCCCAGCACCTCGGGCATTATGGCGCTGGCCGCCATTCCAGAACCGGTGGCGGCGCGACGCGACGGCTTCTGCCTGCTGCTGGAAAACGTGCAGGATCCCGGCAATGTCGGCTCCATCCTGCGCACAGCGGCAGCGGCTGGCGTGGACCAGGTCTGGCTCACGCCGGGCTGTGCCGATGTCTGGTCGCCCAAGGTCCTGCGCGCAGGCATGGGTGCCCATTTTCTCCTGCCGGTGCTGGAGCGCGTGGACATGCAGGCGGTGTTGCCGGCCTTTGAGGGCGCCATTGCCATTACCGCACTGGAGCAGGCCGGCTCGCTTTATGACAGCGACCTGCGTGGCAATCTGGTGCTGGCGCTGGGCAGCGAAGGCGGCGGTGTTTCCGCCGGCTTGCAGGCCCTGGCCGGGCAGCGCCTGCGCATTCCCATGGCCACGGGCGTGGAATCACTCAATGTTGCCGCCGCGGCAGCCATCTGTCTTTTCGAACGCCGGCGTCAATTCCAGAGCTGAGCGACAAATTCTTTCATTTCCGATTTCAGCTGCGGAATTTCCTGTCGTATCTGCGGATAGTCATCCAGCCAGTGCAGGCTGACTTCCACCGGCAGGTTGTTCACCTGCTGCCCGCTGCCCAAGGCCTGATCGAGGCGCAGCAACACCAGCAGGTTGC
>JASLCO010000029.1 GCA_030146505.1 Moraxellaceae bacterium | reverse complement strand
CAGAAAGGGGCACGGGTCTTGAGGAAATCCATCAGGAAAGAAGCCGCCTGAAAAGCCGCTTCACGATGCCTTGAAGCCACTGCCACCATGACAATGGGTTCGCCCGCCGCCAGATAGCCGATACGGTGTATCAGGGTGAGCCCCAGCAGCGGCCAGCGCCGCTCTGCCTCGGCCGCAATCGCCTCCAGGCTTTTGGCCGTCATGGCCGGATAATGCTCCAGCTCTATGGCAGTCACCTCACCCAGTGCCGACTGGTTACGCACCAGCCCGGTAAACGTCACTACCGCGCCCACACCCGGCCCTTCCAGCGCCGCCACTTCGGCAGCGAGGTCAAAAGCCTCGGACTGGACGTGGATGCGGCTCATCTTCAGCCTCCGGTCACCGGCGGGAACAAGGCCAGCTCGTCTTCGTCATAGACCAGGGTTTCCCGCGAAACCATTTCCTGGTTGATGGCCGCCAGCACGCCTTTTTCGCAATCAAAGAGCTCCTGCCAGACGCCACCGCGTGCTGCCAGCACATCCAGCACAGACTGCACGCTGGTGTCGCGGTCAGCCGGCAGCTCGAAGGCCTCGCTGTCCTGCCCCAGCTTTTCACGGAAACGGGCGAAATAAAGAATCTGGATCTGCATCAAACCTTGCTCCTGAAATCACCGGATTTGCCGCCGGTTTTCTCCAGCAAGCGCACCGCCTCTATCACCATGCCCTTGTCCACGGCCTTGCACATGTCATAGAGCGTGAGTGCCGCAACACTGGCTGCCGTCAGCGCCTCCATCTCAACGCCAGTCTGGCCGGCCAGCTTGCAGATGGCGGTAATGCGCACGGCATCCGGGGCTTCGGCCACCAGCTCCACTTTCACGGACGAGAGCATGAGCGGATGACAAAGCGGAATCAGGTCGCTGGTTTTCTTGGCCGCCTGTATGCCGGCAATGCGGGCCACGGCAAAGACATCGCCCTTGGGCATCTTGCCGTCAACAATCAGCGCCAGCGTCTCCGGTCGCATACGCACCAGGGCTTCGGCCGAGGCGGAGCGCTGGGTAACAGCCTTCTCGCCCACATCCACCATGCGCGCGGCGCCCTGCTCGTCCAGATGAGTCAGGAGCGGAGGGCTCAGGAGAGGTTTTCCGGTACTCATGGATCACTCACTGCGCTAGCATTGCCGGCTTTCCAGATGCAGGCGAGATTGAAAGGGATGGTTGAAAAAGCAGCTTGGGAACCGCATGTCACCGTCGCTGTTGTAGTCGAGCGTGACGGCCGCTTTCTCATGGTGGAAGAAGAGGCCGAACTCGGACGGGTAGTCTACAACCAGCCCGCCGGCCATGTCGAAAAGGGCGAAACCCTCGAACAGGCGGCAGTGCGTGAGGCCCTGGAAGAAACCGGCTGGGATGTGCAACTCACCGCCTTCCTCGGTCTTTATGTCTACACCCCGCCCTTCAATCGCGACCTCACTTATTACCGTGCCTGCTATCTTGCTTCCGGCCAGACACATCATGCGGATAGAAAGCTGGATGACGGCATCCTGCGTGCGATCTGGATGACGCGCGAAGAACTGGCTGCCTGCGAACGCCTGCGCAGCCCGCTGGTCTTGAAATGCGTGGAAGATGCGATTGCCGGCCAACGTTTTCCGCTCGCGCTGGTGCATGAGCACCACGCATAAAACATATAACTGTCATTCCCGCGAAAGCGGGAATCCAGTGACTCTCAACACCCTCCGCAAAGGCGCTGGATTCCCGCTTTCGCGGGAATGACGGATACAGAAATGAAAAGCCCTGCAGAAACCCGAGTCATTGTTGGCATGTCCGGCGGCGTGGATTCTTCCGTCTCCGCCTGGCTGCTGCTCGAGCAGGGTTATCAGGTCGAAGGCCTTTTCATGAAGAACTGGGAAGAGGACGACGGCACCGAATACTGCACGGCGCGCGAAGACCTGGCCGATGCACAGGCCGTTTGCGACCGCCTCGGCATCAAGCTGCATACCGCCAATTTCGCTGCCGAATACTGGGACCGCGTCTTCGAGCACTTCCTTGCCGAATACAAGGCCGGGCGCACGCCCAACCCGGACATCCTCTGCAACAAGGAAATCAAGTTCAAAGCCTTCCTGGATTACGCTGTGGTGCTGGGCGCGGATTTTATCGCCACCGGCCACTATGTTCGTAAAAGTGCTGACGCCGATTGCGCGCAGCTGCTGAAAGGACTGGATGCGAACAAGGACCAGAGCTATTTCCTGCACGCCGTGAACGGCCGTCAAATTGCCAAAACCTTGTTTCCCGTGGGCGACATCGAAAAGCCTGAAGTGCGTCGCATCGCCGCCGAACAGGGCTTTGTGAATCACGCCAAGAAAGACTCCACCGGCATCTGTTTTATTGGCGAGCGCCGCTTCAGCGATTTCCTCAAGCAATACCTGCCCGCCCAGCCCGGCAATATCGAAACCGATGATGGCCGCGTCATCGGCACACATCAGGGCCTGATGTACTACACGCTGGGCCAGCGCGAAGGCATAGGCATAGGCGGCCAAAAAGATGCCGCTGAAGCTCCCTGGTATGTGGTGAAAAAGGATGTGGCACGCAGTGCCTTGGTCATTGGCCAGGGCCATGAGCATCCACTGATGATGAGCCGCTATTTGCGCACCCATAATGTGGACTGGGTGACAGGCGAGCCCTCCCTGCCTCTGCACTGCACGGCCAAAACCCGCTATCGCCAGCCTGATCAGGCCTGCACCATCGCCAAGGATGCCTATGGCTATATCGTGCATTTCGAACAGCCGCAGCGCGCCGTGACACCGGGCCAGTCCGTGGTGTTCTATCAGGGCGATGTTTGCCTTGGCGGCGGCGTGATTGAAGAGACCTGGAATTGAAACTGTCGCCCCGGCGAAGGCCGGGGCCCAGTGACTGTTACAGAGCCGGAAAAAAGCAAAAGGCCCTGGGCCCCGGCCTTCGCCGGGGCGACAGCGGCTTAGTGATAAACACCATTGAAAAGGCCTGAATTGAAAAACAATGCAATGAAGCCGGCCGATAAAAAACGCGAAAAGACCCTGGCCCTCGCCGCCATCCTGCAGGCCGCCAGTCTGGCCGACAGCATGGCCTGGCGCGGCCACTGCGACCCCATTTCCCTGGACTGCTCGCTGGAAAGCCTGCTGGTCTTCGATACCGACGACACCACCGTCATCTACGGCAGCCGCAAGCTGCGCGGCCTGCGCGCCGGCATCACGGCACTGGAACAATCCCTGATGCCGCCCATGCGTCACCCCCATCCGCGCGGTGGCGACATCCTGCGTTATGCCCTCGCCCTCGTGCATCTGGAGCGCAAGCTGGCCCGCTCGCCTGAGATGCTCAAGCTCATGCGCGGCCGCCTCGAGCGCGCCACCCAGCAGCGCCAGCATTTCGACACCCTCAAGGAGCCGGGCATGTTGCGCAACTTTGCCGGCATCTATGTGGACACTCTGGGCACCCTGGATTTCCGCATCCAGGTGAAAGGCGACAAGAAACTGCTGCAGACCAGCACCACCCAGGAACAGGTCCGTGCCATCCTGCTCACCGGCATACGCGCCGCTTGGCTCTGGCGCCGCCTGGGCGGACGTCGCTGGCAGCTGGTCTTCACGCGTGGAAGCACATTGCGCGAAGTCAGAGAAATAATAAAAGAATCAATATGATGAAATTCATACTTAAAGCATATTTAAAGTAATTTCTCGCCCGCTTTTTCCTGATTTTTCCGGCCTTTTCCGTGTAAACTTCGCCCCCTTCGTTTTGTCTACATTCCGCCCTCTACCTCCGGAACATTGCATACATGTCGCTGACCGCCCTCACCGCCCTTTCTCCTGTCGACGGCCGCTATGGCAGCAAGGTCGATGCCCTGCGCCCCATTTTCAGTGAGTACGGCCTTATCCGTGCCCGTGTGGAAGTGGAAGTCCGCTGGCTGCAGAAGCTGGCTGCGCATGAAGGCA
>JASLCO010000026.1 GCA_030146505.1 Moraxellaceae bacterium | reverse complement strand
ACCCGGCACAGGCGGTGCGTGGCGCTGACCTGGTTTTTCTTGCCATGCCGGTGCAGTCCACGGCGGCGGTTCTGGCCGCCATCAAGCCTGCGCTTGGCCCCGATGTCATCATCACGGATGGGGGCAGTACCAAGGGCAATGTGGTGGCGGCGGCGCGTGAAGTCTTTGGTGTGCTGCCTACCGGTTTCGTGCCTGGCCACCCCATTGCCGGCTCCGAACAGAGCGGCGTGCTGGCGGGCCGCGCCGATCTTTTCCGCCGCCACAAGGTCATCCTGACGCCGCTGCCTGAATCTGGTCCCGACGCCGTGGCCAGGGTGCGCGCCCTCTGGCAGGCCCTGGGGGCCGATGTGCTGGAAATGTCCCCTGAGCATCACGACGAAGTGCTGGCCAAGACCAGCCACCTGCCGCACCTGCTGGCATTTTCGCTGGTGGACACGCTGGCGCGGGAATCCGAAAGCCTGGAAATCTTCCGCTATGCCGCTGGCGGCTTTCGCGACTTCACCCGCATCGCCGCCAGTGATCCCGTGATGTGGCGCGACATCTTCCTTGCCAACAAGGAAGCCGTGCTTACCGCCCTGCAGCACTTCAGCGCCGGCGTGGACGAATTGCGCCAGGCCATTGAAAAAGACGATTCGGCAACCTTGCTGGAGGTCTTCACCCGCGCCAAGGCGGCGCGCGAGCACTTCACGGAAATACTGGCCGGTACGGCTTACGACAAGTCGGGGAAGTCGCGCTGAGCAAAGCGCAGCCCGACATGAGGCCGGTATGCGGCACAACACATCCTGAAAAAGAAAATCCCGGGAAAACCAGTGTCATGTGTGGCATGGTCTTGGTCTTTCTGCTGGCCTGTGTCGGGCGCGCAACCCGGGCTCTGGATGCCAGCCCCGATCCTCATGGCCAAGAGACGGACATGCCTGATTTCACCAGTACCCGATACACGCTTGCCGTCCTTGATCTGGCCAAGTCCACGGATTACTACACTTCCGTCCTTGGTTTGGGCGTGGATTTCACCGTACCGGGTTGGACATTCCTGTCGCGTGGCTGCTTTCGCGTGATGCTGGGTGAGTGCAAAGAGGCCATTCCGCCAGCGGAGCTAGGTGACCATTCCTGGTATGGCTACGTCACGGTTTCAGATGCTGCTGCTTTGTTTGCCGAATATCAGGCGGCGGGTGTTGAGTTTATCCAGGTGCTTTCGGACAAGCCCTGGGGCATGCGTGAGTTTGGTATCCGCACGTTTGACGGGCACCGTCTCATGTTCGGGCAGGAGCTCTAGGGGCTGTGTTCCCCCCGCACCCCCATCCTGCTTACCTCGTCAAGATTGCTTTTCTGTCCCGCTTTCTATAGAAAGCACGCGCGTTTCCCGGCCCCGGCTCTTGGGTGGTCGGCAGGCATGGCTCTTGCCTGAAGACAGGGATATTCAAACCGCTGCGGCCATCGCAACCGGATGGGTGATCCGCAGGGTGAAAGAGGAAGTGTTGATGAGTGCAGAAGTCGAAAAGATCGTGATGCCCGCCAGTCCGGCACCCGTGGTGGCCATAGATGGCCCCAGCGGCTCCGGCAAAGGCACCATCGCACATCGACTGGCTGGTCTGCTGGGTTTCCAGGTCCTGGATTCCGGCTCCCTTTATCGCCTGTTGGCCCTGGCGGCCCAGCACCATGGTGTGAGCCCGGACAACGAGGCGGCGCTGCAGGTGCTGGCTGGCCATCTGGATGTGCAGTTCCAGCAGAACGCGCAGGGTGAGGGCGTCATCATCCTGGAAGGCGAGGATGTCACCACTGAAATCCGCAGCGAGGAAATGGGCAAGGCCGCTTCCATCGTGGCCGCCCTGCCGGCCGTGCGGGCGGCGCTGCTGCAGCGCCAGCAGGCTTTCCGCGAGCAGCCCGGTCTCGTGGCCGATGGCCGCGACATGGGCACGGTCGTCTTCCCTGATGCCCACCTCAAGATATTCCTTACGGCCACGGCTGAAGCCCGTGCCGAGCGACGCTACAAGCAGTTGATGGAAAAGGGCTTCAGTGCTAGTCTGCCGGCCCTCGTTGACGACATCCGGGCGCGTGACGACAGGGACATCAACCGTCCTGTTGCCCCCCTGAAGCCTGCTGACGATGCCATCGTGCTGGACTCCACCCGCCTTGGTATCGATGAAGTGATGGCCCGGGTGCTGCGTGAAGTGGAGCAGATCACGGATCTCAAGCGCCACCTCAAGCTCTAAGAGCAGCCACGATAAGATCGTCAACACAGTATTAAGGATGAAAGCCTTCCTTGCGCAAGCACAGTGAAGGCTTTCGTCCATTTGTGATTCGCACGCAGCCATCTGGCTGGTGCAGCAAGAACAGCAGCGACAACACGTCAACCAGCAAGGGTGATGTCGCGGCTGAAATCAACAGCCCCGCATGAGCTGGTCATGTGCGGACGAAAAATCGATGCATCTGCATCAAAAAGGTTTTTACACATGAGTGAATCATTTGCCGCTCTTTTTGAAGAGAGCCTGAAGAGTCTGGATGTCGAACGGGGAGCCGTGATCAGCGGTACCGTGGTTGCTGTCGATGACGACTGGGTAACTGTGGACACCGGCCTCAAGTCGGAAGGCGTTATTGCTCGCGAAGAATTCCTGAGCGACCGTCGTGAACTCGAAGTTGCCGTGGGCGATTCGGTTGACGTGGTGATCAAGCAACTGGATGACGGCCAGGGCCGCACCATCCTGTCCCGCGAAGACGCCAAGCGTGCCGAAACCTGGACCCGTCTCGAAAAGATTTTCGAAAATGGCGAAATCGTGCGCGGCATCATTTCCGGCAAGGTCAAAGGCGGTTTCACCGTGGATGTGGGCTCCATCCGCGCCTTCCTGCCCGGTTCGCTGGTGGACATTCGTCCGATCCGCGATACCGCTCACCTCGAAGGCCGCGAGCTGGAATTCAAGCTCATCAAGCTCGATGCCAAGCGTAACAACGTGGTTGTGTCCCGCCGTGCCGTGATGGAAGCCGAGTCTTCTGCCGAGCGCG
The DNA here is from genome assembly GCA_030146505.1 of Moraxellaceae bacterium. Classification (GTDB taxonomy): domain Bacteria; phylum Pseudomonadota; class Gammaproteobacteria; order Pseudomonadales; family Moraxellaceae; genus UBA2031. The sequence goes on along the minus strand of JASLCO010000026.1, from coordinate 51 downwards.
AAGCCCTGCTGGAAAACCTGCAGGAAGGCCAGACCGTCAAGGGCATCATCA
>JASLCO010000370.1 GCA_030146505.1 Moraxellaceae bacterium | reverse complement strand
GGGGGGGGGGGGGGGGTGGGGCGGCGGGAGCAGAAACGCCGCCCCTCACCCCAACCCTCTCCCCGCCAGCGGGAAGAGGGAGCCAATATTTGCGCTTATTTCAGGAATCCGTTTTCTGCCAGAAACGCCAGACTGATGCCTTGCGCTTTTGAATCCGCCGCCTTTTCACCCAGCAGCAGGCGCTCCAGATAACGCGCAATCACATCCACTTCCAGATTGATGCGCGTGCCCGGCTGCCAGGTGGAAATATTCGTTTCCTGCACGGTATGCGGCACGATGGTGAGATCGAATTCCGCGCCGCGCAGGCCGTTCACCGTGAGGCTGATGCCGTCAGTGGTGATGGAACCTTTTTCCGCAATGTATTTCGCCAGTTCATCCGGAGCACGCACTGTAAAGAGCACGGCACGTGCCGAGACTTCACGGCGAATCACTTCACCTATGCCATCCACATGACCGCTGACGATATGGCCGCCAAAGCGTGACTGCGGCTGCATCGCTTTTTCCAGATTGAGCGGCGAGCCCACTTTCAGCCCTTTCAGGGTGGAGCGCGCCAGCGTCTCCGTGGAAACGTCTGCCACAAAACCATCGCCCGGCAAGGCCACGGCAGTGAGACAAACGCCATTGCTGGCAATGGAGTCGCCCAGCTTCACATCGGACAAATCCAGCTTAGCCGTCGCAATGTGCAGGCGCACGTCGCCGCCACGCGGCTCTATGGCACGTATGTGACCGACAGCTTCGATGATGCCTGTGAACATTTTCAGCTCCTATTCCCTTCTCCCCTCGGGAGAAGGTGCCCGCAGGGCGGATGAGGGGCAGCGGTGAATTCAAGGCCGCCCCTCACCCTGACCCTCTCCCGGTGGGAGAGGGGATAAAAAACCTTACTTCGGCTTCGCAATCAGGCGGATGTCTCCACCCACCATGCGCGTATCCGTAATCACCAGCTTGCGCTGGTCACGCATGCTGGCCATGGGCCAGTCCAGCAAGGGCCGCGCACTGCTGCCCAGCAACAGCGGCGCCATATAAAGCACATACTCATCCACCAGTCCGGCACGCGCAAAAGCACCCGACACGGTCGCACCGGCTTCCACCAGCACTTCATTCGCCCCTTCACGCCCCAGCTTTTCCAGCAAGGCGCGCAAGTCGATGCCACCATCTTTTTTCGGCAACACCCAGATTTCCGCTCCCGCATCGCTGAGCGCCGTCTGCCTGTCCAGCTGCGAATGCGTGCCGACAATGATGATGCGGCCTTTTTCGCTGAAGAGTTTTGCCTTCACCGGCGTGCGGAAATCCGAATCCAGGATCACGCGCCAGGGCGCCTGCACTTCGCCGTAATGCCAGTCCGTCCATTCATCCGGGCGCACGGTCAGCACCGGATCATCCGCCAGCACCGTGCCTATGCCGGAAATAATGGCCGAACTCATGGCGCGGAACTTCTGCACATCACGGCGCGCATCCGACCCGGTAATCCATTTCGATTCACCATTGGCCATGCCGGTGCGGCCATCCAGGCTGGCCGCCACTTTTACACGGACGAAAGGCAAGCCGTCCCCTGCCGCTAATGAAGAGATGCGACGCAGGAAACCGGCATTCAGCGCACGTGCTTCTTCTTCCAGCACACCGACATGGGTTTCAATGCCCGCCGCTTCCAGAATCTTCATACCACGGCCTGCCACCAGCGGATTCGCATCCAGCGTGGCCGCCACCACGCGCTTCAGGCCGGCAATCACCAGTTCATTGGCGCAAGGCGGTGTACGGCCATGATGGGCACAGGGCTCCAGCGTGACATAGGCAGTGGCGCCATAAGCGCGATAACCCGCCTGCTTCAGTGCCACGATTTCCGCATGCGGGCCGCCGGCACGCGCATGGAAACCTTCACCCACCACCACACCGTCCTTCACGATGACACAGCCCACGCGCGGATTCGGCTGCGTGGTGTAGAGACCCTGTCGCGCCTGGCGCAGGGCTTCGCTCATATGGCGGATGTCATCAACAGCAAGCTGGCTCATGGCTTTCTCATATCGCTCATGGCTGTTTGTCACGTTCCAGCTTTTCGATTTCGGTGCGGAATTCGCTGATGTCCTGGAAGCTGCGATAGACCGAGGCGAAACGCACATAGGCGACTGAATCGAGCTTCTTCAATTCATCCATCACCAGCTCGCCGACCAGCCGCGACTTCACCTCGCGCTCACCGGTGGCACGCAGGCGATGCAGGATGCGCAGCAGGGCTTCGTCGATTTTTTCTATGGAGACAGGGCGCTTCTGCAGCGCATGCATCATGCCGGCGCGCAGTTTTTCATCATCAAAAGGTTGGCGCACACCATCGGACTTGATGATGCGGGGGAGAACCAGTTCGGCGGTTTCAAAGGTGGTGAAGCGCTCGCCACAGGCCGTGCATTCGCGACGACGGCGAACCTGGTCGCCTTCGGCGACGAGTCGGGAATCGATGACCTTGGTGTCATCGGCGCTGCAGAATGGGCAGTGCATGAATAAAGAACCTTCCTGTGTTTCGGCAACGACAGTGCATCTTGTACAACATCCCCTCTCCCGGAGGGAGAGGGAATACTCATCATCTGTCATCCCCGCGCAGGCGGGGATCCAGTGACTTTAATCCAGCACGACAAAGTCACTGGGCCCCCGCCTACGCGGGGGCGACAGGAAAAACTCAGGCGGCGTAGACCGGGAACCTGGCGCACACCGCCTTGACCTTGGCGGCCGTGGCTTCGATCACCGCGGCATCGCCACGGCTGTCGATCACGTCGGCAATCCAGACGGCCAGTTCGCGGCACTCGGCTTCGCCGAAACCACGGGTGGTCACGGCCGGGGTGCCGATACGGATGCCGGAGGTCACGAAGGGCGAGCGCGGGTCGTTGGGCACGGCGTTCTTGTTCACGGTGATGCCGGCAGCGCCCAGCCAGGCGTCCGCATCCTTGCCCGTCACGTCCTGCTTGATCAGGGAGAGCAGGAAAAGATGGTTGTCGGTGCCGCCGGAGACGATGTCGTAACCGCGGGACATGAGCACGCCCGCCATGGTCTGGGCGTTCTTCACCACCTGCTGCTGGTAGGTCTTGAACTCAGGGCTCATGGCTTCCTTGAAAGCCACGGCCTTGGCGGCGATGACATGCTCAAGCGGGCCACCCTGGATGCCGGGG
>JASLCO010000348.1 GCA_030146505.1 Moraxellaceae bacterium | reverse complement strand
AGTTGGGCCTGGAATTCGGTATTGCGCAGCTCGTACAGCTTGGACACAGCCTCGACCGAGCTCATGGCACGGGCATAGGGGCGATCCGACGTCATGGCATCGTAGGTATCCACCAGTCCGGCCATCTTGCCCAGCGGGGAAATCGCCTTGCCCATGAGACGCTTGGGATAACCCGAACCGTCAAAACGCTCATGATGCTCCGCCACCATCTGCATCACCTGCGAAGGAACACCCGGCAGGCCTGCCAGTATTTCCAGGCTGTAATCCACATGCTTGCGCAGTTCGACCCGCTCCGCCGGTGTCAACAGGCCGTGCTTGGCCAGCAGACCGTCCGGCATGCGGGCTTTGCCCACGTCCATCAGTGTCATGCCAAAGGCAAGGTTCTCAAGGGCCTGGCGGGAAATGCCGAGATGGCGACCGAACACCGTACCCCAGATGGCACAACGGAAGGCATGGTGATAGCTGTAGTTGTCCTGGTCGCGCACGCGCGACAGCCAGACCATGGCATCGGGATTGCGGATGAGGCTGTCCACCACATGGGATACCACTTCCTTCACGGCGGCCGTATCAATGCTGCCACCCGTGGCCAGCGTCCGGTAAACGCCTTCGACGGACTCCGCAAAATGGCGGTGCAGCTCACGCGAAGCCATGACCTCCTGCGGCATGGAAACCGTGGTCTGGTAGGCCGGACGACGCGGCTTGGACGTCGCAGCAGTGCTGCTCGCCATGGAAGATGATGCCGTAGCGGCCTGACGCTGCGCTGAAGTACCCGCATCGTGGCGAACCGGCTCGGGCTCCACGCGGCTACGCAGCGTATCGATGATGACTTCGCGGCAATAGCGACGCAGGGTATCTATGTCACCCAGATCCTTGACATAAAAGCCCTGCAGAGGGAATGGCGTTTCTATCCAGGGACGGTCGAGCCTGGCGACATACATTCCGACCTGGAGCTGGTCAACCAGCATTACTTTTTGTTCTACGGCCATGGTGTGCTCCGGCTTGCGCGCCTGAAAGCTGACAAAGTTTGTCACTTAGTGGCTTTTTACATGCTGCCCCGGCAATAGTGAACCCTCTCCCCACGGTTTTGGGGGGATTTACGACGGGGTTCACATAAAAGGAGAGGACCGGCTGGCAGCCGGTCAGGACTTCCCGGAGAGCATCAGGGCTTCCCAGAGCGCAGATGCTGACGCATCTCCTGCAGTACTTCGGTCAGCACATCCAGGCGCTGGTTGATCTGGTCCATGTCGCGCTGGCTGGGGATGCCCAGACGGGTCAGGGTATTGGCGATACGGTCGTCGAAAGCCTTTTCCACCTTTTCCTTGGTGTCAGTGGCACGCTCGATGACACGCCCGCGCACTTCGCCAACAGCGTTGTCGGCAATCTCGCGGGTCTTGCTCTCCAGGTCCTCGCCTATCTTGACCAGATTGTCGAAGAGCTTGCCGCCCTCTTCCTCGGCCCGGGAAAAGGCGCCCAGGCCGGCCAGCCATATCTGCTGGGTGTATTTGCGCAGGTCGCGGGACGGGGAAAGCTTGGCCTTCTTGTCAGCGGTTTTTCTGGCAGCAGTCATTACACGTCCTCGTTGATGGCACCATTTACAACCCGGCGGATTCTAGCGACAGGCCCGCCCCACAACCAGCAAGCCTGTCCGACAGTCACTTGGCAAGCAAGCAAAGCCATTGCGCCATGCCAGCAAGCATGCCAATGGCCATCGCCAGCACGACCTGCTGCCACCAGCGGTATTGCAGGACCGGCCGTACCAGTTTTTCCATGTCCACCGGCCCCAGCCGGGACAGGTGCATCGCGCAGGCATCCTCTACCTCTGCCGCACGGTCCTGGCTGAAACCGGCATCCGAGAGAGAGCCAACCGTCAGGCTGACCGTCCTGTCCAGGGCCAGTTGCTTGATATCGACATAACCCTGCCCGCCCAGCAGGAGTTGTATGGTCGTACGCACGCGTCCTGCCTCCAGCAACGGCCGCAGATGACGCCGGATCATGGCGCGCGTGCGCACCGCCCTGTCGCCCGACAGCAGCAGTTGCATCAACCGGCGCAAGCTCAGCACCTCCACGGACAGCCAGCCTGCCAGGGCCGGAGCCACACTCGCCCCCGGGCGATGCATCCACCCCGTCCGGCCGCCGGGCAGGCAGGCATCCAGCAAGAGACGGCGCGGCAAAGCAACGGCCAGCGCCATGGCCACTGCCATCAGCAAAGGCAACCATGAAGGGCGGGGATAAAAGCACCAGAGCCACGCCACCGCCAATCCGGCCAGCAGGCCCGCGATGGCGCCCGCACGGAGCAGGAAAGCCTGCTCGGCCGGTAGCACACCGGCATACAGGCGCGACAAAAGACCGGGCTCCTGTTGCAGCACTGCCTCTGTCATGCCCTGCACATCCACCACGGCTTCTATGTTTTCCGCCATGTCGTCGATCATGTTATCGAGGACCAAAGGAAGCTGGCGCCGCACACGGGCATAGATGCGCTGGCGCAGGAGCAGCGGCAGATTGTCCCAGAGCACGGCATGGCGCTCGGCCATGATGCCGTCCACATACTCCTCAAGCCGCCCCGCGACCGATTCGCCCAGGTGCGCCGCAATCTTTTCGGGCTCCATGAGCCGGAACAGCTCCGCCATCTGCAGATGACGCGCCAGTTGCAACGCCAGCTCGCGGGCGGGCTCCTGCGGCTGCGCAGCCAGTACGCCGTGATGCCACAGTCCTTGCGCAGGCAGCGGGCCGAAAAGGAAAAGCAGCAGCACGCGATTGGCCAGCCAGCCCAACGCCGCCGTCAGCAAAGGCAAGCCCAGCAGGAAACAGAAATCCGGGCGCAGAGCGAGGGCGTCGGGGGAAAAAGACATGAAGGCCGGAGAAAAATTTGACGAAGGGCGAGTATAACCAGATATTCCGGCAACGGTCTTTGCAGGCGTGACAGCAAGATCACGGCAACAGGACAATTGGCCCCGCTGACACCACTGCATTGCCGATCAGTGCATTGTGCAGGGAACCCGGGCAGATAGAATCGGCAAGCGCCACCAAAGG
>JASLCO010000338.1 GCA_030146505.1 Moraxellaceae bacterium | reverse complement strand
TCGGCACCCGTGGCTTTCTCCACATAGGCGCCCAGGTATTTGTCCGGGGCCCAGATGATTTTTTCGCCTTCATCGGAGAGATGCTGCACGATGTCCACGGCGCAGCTCGATGTCACCACCCAGTCCGCCCTCGCCTTCACGGCCGCCGAAGTATTGGCATAGACCACTACCTTGTAATCCGGATGGGCATCGCAAAAGGCGGTGAACTCGTCCACCGGGCAACCGATATCCAGCGAGCAGGTGGCTTCCAGCGTCGGCATGAGCACGCGCTTTTCCGGATTCAGGATCTTGGCGGTCTCGCCCATGAACTTCACGCCGGCCACGACGATGGTTTTCGCGGGATGCTGGTTGCCGAAGCGCGCCATTTCCAACGAATCAGACACGCAGCCACCGGTTTCTTCCGCCAGCGACTGCAGCTCCGCATCCACGTAGTAATGCGCCACCAGCACGGCGTCTTCACGCTTGAGCAGCCTCTTGATGTGCTCGCGCAATTCTTTCCGGCGCGCGGGGGAAAGTTCGTCGTGATGCTCGTGCAGATGGTCCAGATGCTGCTGGACAATGAGCTTGGCCTGGTTGTCGATGAGCTGGCTCATGGGCTCGCAATCCTCATACGCGGGGGCAGACATTCTACCCGCTGGGCAAGCCCTGAAACACTGGCAGGCCGTGGGGCTGAATCCGCTCCTTCAAACACGTTTCAAACGTCGTCCCGGCTTTTTTCACCACATCATGGATTCCGGTTCCGGATCAAAATCTGCCGGAGGCAGGCTCTACGCGGGAATGACGAAATTCAAAGGCTTTGAACAAGCCCTTAGAGGATCAGGCCGCCCAAAGCCTGCACCAGCGCCTCGCGCTCATCATCCGCCGCCAGTGCCGCCACCTTGGTGAGGGCATCCGCCCTCCAGGCCTGCCGGGCCAGCACGGTCCAGCTGCGCGCGGCTGGCCGTGCCGCCGCGCCCACGAGAAAACCGGGATAGCGTGCATCCGGCACCGTGCGCAGTACCGAGGTAGCCACCGCCGCCTCCTGCACATGCCCCAGGAAATGCAGGCTTTCATCCGCCTCACGGCGCTGTACCGGCAATGACAGATCACCAAAAACGCGCAGATCACCACCGGCATTCACCCAACCGGCATCCACGCCTCCAGCGCGCAGCATGGCAATGGCACGGTCCACGGCATAACCCTTGGCGATGCCGTCCAGCGTGATGCGTACCGGCCGGCGCAGGCGCGCGCGGTTGCCGGCCAGCTCAATGTCATCGGCCTCGCCACGCGGCAAAGGCACCGGGCCGGCATGGGCCGGCAGCACACCGCCTGCCACCAGCTCACCGCCCACCGTGCAATTGAAAAGGCCATGGCTCTGCCGCGTCATGGCGCGCGCCAGCCGCAGCAGCCGGAGCAGATGGCAGGGCAGCTCCATCCAGACGCCGGGCTGGCGATTCAGCCGGGTAAGCGCGCTGTCAGCCGACTGGAAGCTGGCCAGCTCATGAATGTTCCGGATAGCCGCAAATGCTGACGAAACCAGCACATCGCTTGCCGCTTCACCATGGGCAGCAATTTCCACAAACGTGCCCAGCAAGGGCTGCATGCGGCGGATTTCAGTCATACGGAAAACCGGGGACTTATGGGGTAGCGGCTTTAGCCGCGATACCGTGACTATAAAGAAGAAAGCGGGGGCTGCCAGGGTAAATCGCGGCTGAAGCCGCTCCTACAAAAGCCATGGACCCAGAATGAAAAGGCCGGCATAAAGCCGGCTTTTTCAGTGCATCAATCAAAGATTCAGACTTCTTCCGGCTGGCAGCACACACCGCTATGGGCATGGCCGTCCGCCCGAATGGCCTGCACATTGAAACCCTCCGCCTTGCCCAGCCCCTCATGAAGATCACCACGCTTACGCAGACTGTGCGTGGCCTCCACCATGGCCTGCAGGGCCGCCCTGGTTTCCGGCCAGCCACGGGTTTTCAGGCCGCAGTCCGGATTCACCCAGAGGCGAGAAGCCGGAATACGCGAAGCCGCCACCTGCAGCAGATGTTCCATGGCCTGTGCTGTCGGCACACGTGGCGAGTGGATGTCGTACACGCCCGGGCCTATGGCATTCGGATAATCGAAATCCTCGAAAGCCCGCAGCAGCTCCATGGCGGAACGCGCAGTCTCGATGGTGATCACATCGGCATCCATGGCAGCGATATGCTCGATGCAGTCATTGAATTCCGAATAGCACATATGCGTGTGTATCTGCGTTTCGTCTTCCACGCCGGCAGCGGAAATACGGAAGGCACGCACGGCCCAGCGCCAGTAGTCGGCCTGGTCGCGCTTGCGCAGGGGCAGGCCTTCGCGGAAAGCCGGCTCGTCGATCTGTATGATCCTGATGCCCGCCTTTTCCAGATCCACCACTTCATCACGCACAGCCAGGGCAATCTGCAGGGCCACGGTTTCACGCGGCACATCGTCGCGCACGAAAGACCAGCAGAGTATCGTCACCGGGCCGGTAAGCATGCCCTTCATGTATTTCTTGGTGAGTGATTGCGCATATTGCGCCCATTCCACGGTCATGGGCCTGGGACGGCTGACATCGCCCACAATCACCGGTGGCTTGACGCAACGGCTGCCATAGCTCTGCACCCAGCCGTATTGCGTGAAGGCAAAACCGGCCAGCTGTTCGCCGAAATATTCCACCATGTCATTGCGCTCGGCTTCGCCGTGCACGAGGACATCAATATCCAGTGCCTCCTGTTCACGCACCGCCAAAGCAACTTCAGCTTTCATGGCAGCGTCATAGCCAGCCGCATCCAGCGTGCCGGCCTTGAAAGCGGCACGCGCCTGACGGATTTCTGCCGTCTGCGGGAAAGAGCCAATCGTAGTGGTCGGCAGCAGCGGCAGCTTCAGGGCTTCGTTCTGTTTCTGCTCGCGCACGGCGTAGGCATGTTTTCGGTCCGCATGTGCGGCCGTGAGTGCCGCCACACGCGCCTGCACAGCAGGGTTTTTCCAGCCAGCGGCTTCACGACGAGAGGCTGCAGCCAGATCAGCCCCCTTGAAGGCAGCGGCAACATGCGGCTGCTCCGGGCTGATCAGCGCCGCTTTCAGCACGGACACTTCATCCAGCTTCTGCACGGCAAAAGACAGCCAGGAACGCAGCTCGGGCGAAAGTTTTTCTTCACGGACGAGATCAACCGGCGAATGCAGTAGCGAGCAGCTGGCCGAGACCCAGAGGCGATCACCCAGACGGGCTTTGGCCTGCTTCAGGATATCCAGCTTTTCGGAAAGATCGGCGCGCCAGATATTGCGACCATCAATCACGCCCAGCGACAAGACCTTGTATTCCGGCAGACGATCCAGCACCAGCTGCCATTCCTGACCTGAGCGCGTTACATCGATATGCAGACCGGCCACCGGCAGATGGCAGGCCAGCCATAGATTGTCGGCCAGCGCATTGAAATAGGTGGCGATCAGCAGATTGATGTCGCGGTTGCGACGTTGCAGGCGGTTATAGGCCGATTCAAACGCTGCCTGCCATTCAGCCGGCAGGTCCAGCGAAAGGATGGGCTCGTCCACCTGAACCCACTCCACGCCCTGCGCAGCGAGTCGGGTGAAGATTTCTTCGTAGACAGGCAGCAGGGCATCCAGCAAGGAAAGTTTCGCAAACTCGCCGCCGACGCATTTGCTCAGCCAGAGATAGGTCAGCGGGCCTATCACCACGGCTTTCACTTTATGACCGAATGCCTGCGCTTCTTTCACTTCATTGAAAAGACGCACACTGCCCAGACGGAATTGCTGATCCGCCGTGAGCTCAGGCACAAGATAGTGGTAATTGGTGTCGAACCATTTCGTCATTTCCTGGGCCACCACGTCCTCGCCCACCGGGGCGCGACCACGAGCCATGCGGAACTGGGTGTTGAGGTCGACCTCGCCCTTCACCTTGCCGAAGCGTGCGGGCACGGCCCCCAGCAGCGCCGAAGTGGCCAGCACCTGGTCGTAGAAGGCGAAGTCACCGACAGTGACGTAATCCAGGCCGGCTTCGGCCTGCTGGGCCCAGTGCCGGGCACGCAGGGAAGCCCCGGCGCGCTCCAAGGTGGCCAGGTCGCTCTTGCCTGACCAATAAGCCTCAACGGCCTTCTTCAGTTCACGGTCCGCGCCTATGCGCGGGAAGCCCAGGATGTGCGCCTTCATGGTTTCGTCCTCAGATTTGAATGGTATTCATTCTGGGACCGTGTTTACTTGAATCAAAATCAATTATTTAATGGCGGAGCTGAATATGTCTCATACAGAGGCTTGGCTTTTGCCATCTCCCCATTTTTATCCCCTCTCCCTCCGGGAGAGGGAGAACGAAGCGGGGAGCAGGAGAAAATATCCGATGATCGATATCCGCCATCTGCGCACCCTTACCGCCCTGCGCGAGGCCGGCTCCCTGGCCGAGGCCGCCGAGCGCCTGCACCTGACCCAGTCCGCCCTGTCCCACCAGCTCAAGGGACTGGAGGACGATGCCGGCCTTTCCCTTTTCGTGCGCAAAAGCAATCCACCCCGCTTCACCCGGGCCGGCGAGCGCCTGCTGGAGCTGGCTGATCTCATCCTGCCCGCCCTGCGTGAAGCGGAACGTGATCTCGGCAAACTGAAAAACGGCCGCGCCGGGCGGCTGGTGATGGCGATTGAATGCCACAGCTGTTTTGAATGGCTGATGCCCGCCCTCAACCGCTTCCGTAATGACTGGCCGGAAGTGGAGCTGGATTTTGTCTCCGGCTT